>JBEIJP010000570.1:0-2611 GCA_040380245.1 Acidobacteriota bacterium
CCGTGCCTTTGCCTTCCCGAAACGTGTTGATGAGCGATTCCGCCTGACGAACCGTGTTGTCAAGGTCGATAAAGAAAGAGTCGTCGGTGAGGAAGCGGCCGATCGTCCCCTTCCCATCGCGCAGATTGCCGGTCATGACCCGAATGTCGTCCGAGATCGCGTTGAGATTGGAGACGGCGGTCTGGGCGGCATTGAGAATATCGCCAACGCTCTTCTGCGCCTGGCTTTTGACCGAGTCCCCATCACGGATCGGCACGCCGCGCGAAGTTCCGGGCGTGATGTCGATGACGTTGTCCCCGAGAACACCCGCCCCTTTGAGAACCGCCAGTGAATCGCTGCGGATTCGCTCGATGGCGGGGCGTCCGTCGAGACGACCATCGATCTCCATGATGATCTCGATATTGTCCTGCGAAGTGACGTTCTGGGGAATCTCGGAGCTGAACTGGATGGCGCGGACACTCCCCACCTTCTTCCCAGACAGGCGCACCTCGGCCCCCTCTCGCAGCCCATCGACGCTCGACATGCGCGTCCGGACGATCGTGGTCGTGTGGACCCACGGCAGCTTGATATCCCCGCTGACGGTGAAGATCACAAACATGAGGATCGCCAGGCTGATTACCACCAGCACGCCGACCCGCAATTCCGACAGCTTCGCTTGCTTCGTTGTTGGCATATTGGCTCCGCACAACGGCGAGGGAGATCGCTTCCCCCACGCTCCCCGACCAGGTTACGTAAAGAACTTCTGAATATACGGGTTGGAAGATTCCCGGATCTCCTCATCCGTGCCATTGAAGATGATCTTGCCTTCCTTGAGCATGAGGAATCGGGTATTGATGAGGCACAGCCGCTCCCCCTCCTGCTCGAAGATGAGGTTCCCCTGATCGTCCCGGACGACATACTCCCGGGCCAGGACCTCGATATCCTGAATGCGATGGGTCACAAAGATCGACGAGACCTCCTCGAGATCCCGTAATTTGAGCGCCAGTTCGCAGATCGTTCGAGCCGTAATCGGGTCGAGACCAGCCGTCGGTTCGTCATACAGGATGATCTTTGGATTGCCGACGAGCGCGCGGGCAATCCCCACCCGGCGGCGCATCCCGCCCGAGAGCTCATTGGGCATCTTGCTCGTCGAGTCCTCGAGGTCGACAAATCGCAGCATTCGTAAGACAACCGGCTCGATCTCCTCTTCTGGAACCTGCTGCTCCCGCAATCGGTAGGCGACATTGTCGTAGACGCTCAAGCTGTCGAAGAGGGCGCCTTCCTGAAAGACCATCCCGATCTTGCGGCGAACCGACATCATCTCCTCTTCGCTGTAGTGGGTGACATCCTCTCCGTCGATGAGGATGCGGCCGGCATCGGGTTTCAGCAACCCGAGCGCCAGTCGGAGGAGCGTCGATTTTCCCGTCCCGGATCCGCCCATGACGACCTTCGCTTCCCCATGGCGCACGGTGAAACTGACGCGATCGAGGATCACCCGGTCTCCGAAGGCAAGCGAGACATTCTGAAATTCAATGGCGTTGTGGAGATTCCCCATAGATCATCCGCATTGGCAAGGGGCTTCTTCTCCGATTAGAGGAGCAAGGAGAGAATCACCTTGGAGAGAAGAAAATCGGTGGCAATGACCAGGATGGAGGCGAGCACAACCGACTGCGTCGTCGAGCGCCCGACACCGACGGTCCCCCCTGTTGTGCTGAGCCCTTTGTAGCAGCCAATCATCGCGATGATGAAGCCAAAGACGGTCGGCTTGATCAGCCCCCCGATCAGCTCATTGAGATCGACCGCCTCGCGTGCCGAAGCGAGATAGACGGAAGCCGGCTGGTGAAGCAGGGTGACGGAGATGAAGAGGCCGCCCAACATCCCGACAAAATCACAAATGACCGTCAGGACGGGCGCCATCGTCACCAGGGCAATGATGCGAGGCGCGACCAGTTTCTTGATTGGATCCGTGCCCAAGGCACGCATGGCATCGATCTGCTCACTGACGAGCATCGAGCCGAGTTCGGCGGCAATGCCTGAGCCGACCCTTCCTGCCAACATCAGACAGGTCAGGACGGGTCCGAGCTCCCGGATCAGGCTGGTCACGACCAGCTGCCCGGTGACATTCTGGACCCCAAACTTCTGCAGGGTATCGGCCGTGTTCATCGCCAACACCATTCCAGTGAAGGTGCCGGTCAGCAGGACAATCGCCAGGCTGCCCACCCCGAGGGTGTCCATCTGCCGGACGATCTCCCCAGCATAACGGGGGGGCTGAGAGAGACTTCGCACCGACCGCGCCACCAACAGCGAAAGACTTTCGACTTCTTGAATCGCCTTGACCAGTACTTTCATCCGATCCCAATCCGTCCTGCGTCTGACCTGCGTCTGTCCGTACCATCGCGAAAGGGCACGGAGATAAGCTTCGCTCACTCGACCTCCCCAGCACATCGGAGGAGGAGTCGATCTGCCCTCTACCGCACTCTCTGCACCATCGACACCGGATGAGGGACGATCGGAGGGATCGTCTCCGCAGTGGTCCGCACCCTCTCCGTCTCAATGATCCAGCGGATCCAGCTCTAACGTGATCCAAAAAACGATCCGAAAACGATACGGGGGCAATCCAGAGGCGATCCGA
>JBEIJP010000571.1:0-2605 GCA_040380245.1 Acidobacteriota bacterium
GCGCGTCTACCAGTTCCGCCACATCCGCAAAGAAACTGGATCCTAGCCTTTCCGCCAGCTTCTGTCAAGCTCGTCTCGCCTCAGGTCGATTCCCGCCTCGATTTCGCCGCAAGGCAATCGCCTGGTCAAAGGGAATGAGCCTGACGGGCCTCTGGGTCAAATGGTCCAGCCAGCTGGATGGGACACCCTCTTGTCAGCTGACCCACCTGACCCACAGGCCTCCGTCAGATCAGGGACTGGCCACCCGCCCAAGCTCCGCCGCCGCGACCCGTCGTTCGAGGTAGTCGACAAAGCGCGCGTGCGGGTCGAAGCCAAGAACCCGCGTCGCGTCGGCAACGAAGTTGGAGAGGGCGTTGATGTCGTAGTAGAGCAGCGAGCCATCGCGGTCGTCGATCATGTACTCGATCCCGCCGACATCGAGACTGGCGGCACGGGCAATCTCTTCGACGGCGGCGATCACCTCGTCAGGCGGCGTCGTCGCTTCGACACGGATTCCCGTCTTCGGCGCATCGACCGGGCAGGCCCCGCGTGCCAGCTCGACTCCATCGGTCGTCTGACAGATGTCGGCCGGACAGAGGTTGAAGTTCTCGCCTGTCGTGTAGACGCGAATGGCGTAGAGGTACCGCCCTTCCAGCGTCTCTACCCGTGTAATGTAACCGCCTCGCGCCGGAATATATTCCTGCACCAGCGCCGTCGAGTCGATGCCAAGGTCGATCTGACTGGCGTCAGCCGCGCGTGACAGCGCCTCGATCGAATCGTAGCGGACGACACCGGCGCCGCTCCCGCCGATATTTGGCTTGACGACGATCGGAAAGCGCAGATCGCGAGCCGCCGCGACCGCCTGTGACGCATGATTGATGACCAGCGCTCGCGGCGAAGCCAGCCCGAGCCCCTCCAGCAGGTCGAGCTGCAACGCCTTCGAGATCTCAACCGAGTAGGCTTCGCTCCCATTGACGACCGGTGTTCCCACCCGTTCGAGGTGGCGTAAGTAGTTGAGAGTGTGAAAAATACCCTGTCCTGCCCCGCGCAGCCACGCCGATGGGCTCATCCGGTTGACAACCAGCGCATAGTCGCCGCCGCGCTCCAGCGGATCATAGCCATGCCCTCGCGCGTCCAACCTGACATACGGCAGGCCTCGCCGCTCGAGCTCGGCGAAGAGCGGTCGAAACCAGTCTGGATGCTCGTGATAGATCGCGATCGGTTTCCGGGCCAATCTTCCCTCAGTCATATTGTCTGTTCCCCCTCTCTGACAAGTTACTCGTCTCCGACGAGGCCCGGTCCGTTGACGGATTCGGTACACTCGCCTCCATTGCTGCTCCGGAGATTTGCGCCAGGGTCGGCCGTGGCAAACCTCGCCACCTCATTTGCCGAGGTTCCATTGGTCTCCTCATTTCCTGCTCCCTTCGTGGTCGACTGGTAAAATGCGAACCCCGCTGCCGGCCTGGAGCGCCTGACAGCGGGGGTTGCGTTCGTGAATCTGTTCTGCTCCTAACGCCTATCCCCCGGTATCAGCCTCCAGCCTGCCAGCGCAACAACAACACGCCACGCAAGCGCACATACAACAACAACAGACGGAAGCGACACGGACGGCTACCGGGAAGAGAATAGTCGCCGGCCAGCGGCCGGCCTCAAGGCGGGATTCCGTTGTGGAATAGTTGATCATCAGGCGTCAGAGTTTCGATCAGCTCTTCCCGATTGTCAATCGCCAACGAGAAACCTGATCTTTCCATCCCAGGGCTCTCGCATCGTCGATGCCGACCCCGACTGAGGCGGACACTCCCACGCGGTTTCCTCCTCGTCTTCAGCAAGGTATGATGCAATAGTGGTCAGTTTTCCGCGCGTTGTCTTCCAGCGAGGGACGGCAGGGAAGGGAACAAGAGGAAGAAGAATTGGAAGAGGAAGGACACGGTGGTGAGATCGCGTCCGGAGGAGGAGGCAGATGGAGAGTTCGATGACTGGCGGCCGATGTGCCGCGACACTGGCCCGGGAATCAAACCAGGTGCAGAGGGTGGCGTCGAGTCGTGCGAAGCGCCGGCGCCCCCTGTTCCTCTGGCTGGGGCTGGTGCTCCTCACGACACTTCCGGCCTCGCCCCTGGCCGGGATACCGCAATCCGCTCCCGATCTCGAAGAGGATCCCCAATCGCAATACGTGACGATCGTCTCAGGTGAGCTCGGGCCGGAAGGGGCCCGGGAGATCTCCGTGCCCCTCGAGCCCGGCATCCTGCGCCTCGAATTCGTTCTCCGGTTTACCGGGTCGGTGCAGATGACGGTTCTCGACGCCCTTGGGCGCCCCCTCGATCCCTCGCTTCCCCCGGTCCTGGCCCAGGAAGCGGCCGGTCGCCGCTCGATCCAGCTGTGGGACCCGCGCCCCGGTACCTGGCGGGTCCGCCTGGCGGGCGAGGGAGCATTCACGTTTGCCGTCCTTGTCCAGGGCGAACTCTACTTCTGCTGTGGATATCTGGTGACGCCCACCGGGATGCATCCCCTCAACCGGGTCAACCTGGGGAGAGGTCGTCGGTCGCGTCTTCAGGTCTATCTTTCCGGTTACCAGATTGAACGGATCGATCTTCAATTGGTCGATGAGCAGGGCCAGGAGATCGCTCCA
>JBEIJP010000572.1:0-2601 GCA_040380245.1 Acidobacteriota bacterium
CGGTCCCTGCGACCGCTCGACAACGGGACGATCCTCGCCTCGGTCCGCAAAACGCACCGGGCAGTGATCGTCGACGAGGGCTGGCGGACCGGCAGCCTCGCGGCCGAGATCAGCGCGCGGTTGATGGAGGAGGCCTTTGACGATCTCGACGCTCCCGTCGAGCGCGTCTGCAGCGCGGAGGTTCCCCTGCCCTATGCGGGCCACCTCGAGGATGCCGCGCTGCCTCAGGTCGAGGCGATCGTCCGCACGGTTCGCCGGATGGGTTGACCCGGAGATGCCCCCGGAATGGTTCGTTCGAGAGGAGTGGAGGTCGAAGAGAATGGAGTTTCGGATGCCCTCGTTGGGCGCGGATATGGAGGCGGGAACCCTGGTGGTTTGGCATCGTGCGGTGGGCGAGTCGATCGCGCGCGGCGAGATCCTCGCCGAAGTCGATACCGACAAGGGGGTCATCGAGATCGAGTCGTTCGTCACCGGACGAATCGAGGCGCTCCTCGTCGAGCCCGGAACCAGAGTTCCAGTGGGAACCGTCCTCGCCATCATCCAGACCGCCGAGGAGCCGGCAGTCGAAGCGCCACCCGCCCCCAAACGACACCCCGTCTCCCCCCTCGCCCGCAAGCGGGCCGAGGAGCTGGGCATCGACCCGGAGCAGCTGGTCGGCAGCGGACCGGGCGGACGCGTCACCCGCGAGGATGTCGAGCGGGCCGCCCCCCCAGCTCAAGCTCCCCCTGCCCAAGCCCCCCCACAGGTCCCGGAGGTCCAGCCGACACCGGCCGAGCCCCGCGAGCGATCGCGGCGGATGCGCCAGGCGATCGCTGCCGCGATGGCCCGCTCCAAACGGGAGATCCCCCACTACTACCTCTCGACGACGATCGACCTGCAGGCGGCCCTCGACTGGCTGGCCGCCCAGAACGCGCAGCGCCCGGTCACCGAGCGGTTGCTCCCGGCAGCGCTGCTCCTCAAGGCGACGGCCTGTGCGCTCAAGCGGTTTCCAGACCTCAACGCCTTCTGGGAGGAGGGAACGCTGCGACCACAGCCATCGATCAATGTCGGAGTGGCGATCTCTCTGCGCGAGGGAGGACTCGTCGCCCCGGCCCTCCTCGCCGCCAACGAGCAGCCCCTCGATCATCTCATGGCCAACCTGCGCGACCTCGTCGCCCGGGCACGCATCGGCACACTGCGCAGCGGTGAACTGAGCGGAGGGACAGTCACCGTCACCAACCTCGGCGACCAGGGGGTCGACTCGGTCTTTGGCGTCATCTATCCTCCCCAGGTCGCCCTCATCGGTTTTGGCCGGATCAGTCCGCGCCCCTGGGTAATCGACGGGCAGGTCGTCCCCCGGAGCCTGATCATGGCTTCGCTCGCCGGAGATCACCGCGCCAGCGATGGCCACCTCGGAGGGCGCTTCCTCGCCCACCTCGACACCCTTCTCCAAAGACCGGAGGCACTATGACGCCCCTTCCCGATCGCCATGACCGAAACGACATTCGCCAACGCGTCGAACAGCTGCTCCTCGGCATCGCGCCCGAAGTCGACCCACGGGCCCTCGATCCAGGAGAAGAACTCCGCGCCCAGGTCGATCTCGATTCGATCGACTACCTCAATCTGATGATTGCCATTGCTGGTGAATTCGGAGTCGAGATCGCCGAGACAGAGTACGGGCAACTGACCACCCTCGATCAGCTGATCGAGCGGATTGGTCGACCGTCCCCGGCTGTTCAATCGTAAAAACCGTTAGTCAAGGGCGGGTACCGACTCCCGCTGCGACGTGCCTGTAAGAGAGGAGACCTCAATGATCGTTCCACTGCAAATCACGGTTCGTAATATCCAACACTCCGAGGCTGCCGACGCCCAGATCCGCGAGGAGGTGGCCAGGCTGGAGGAGCTCTTCGATCAGCTGATCCATTGCCGCGTGGTAGTCGAGATGCCGCACCAGCACCATGAGCGCGGCAACCCATTCCAGGTCCAGATCCGGCTGGAGGTCCCCGGAACGGAGCTGATCGTCTCGCACCAGCCCAGCCTCCACGCCCAGAGCGTCGATCTCGAAGAGACCCGTCACCACAAGGCACTCGAACTGGAGGGGGCACACAAGGACCTCTACCTCGTCATTCACGACGCCTTCCGCAAAGCGCGTCGCCAACTGCAGGAGTATATCCAGCGCCACCGACGGGACGTCAAGCAGCACGCCGAACTGCCGGTCGGCCGTGTCGCCCGGCTCTTTCCTGAAGCGGGCTATGGATTTTTAGAGACGATCGATGGCCGCGAAGTCTATTTCCACCGCAATAGCGTCCTCGGGGATCGATTCACCAGCCTCGAGGTCGGCGCGACCGTCGAATTTGTCGAAGAGGCCGGCGAGAAGGGCCCGCAGGCGAGCACCGGCCGCGCTGGCCACTGACTGGAGAAGAAGGGCCGCGCCCTCGACATACCGCGGGGGCGCGGCCCTTCAGACATCCAAAGCACTGAGCTCTTCCCAATTGTCACGCCAACAAGGATTGCCGCTCTCAGGGTCGCCCGGCATTTTCAGTTAGGGTACTTCACCGCAAAAGAGGACGCCCCTCGCACGGGAAGATGGCTCCCTTCTGGCGGGCTGCCAGCTACAGAGAA
>JBEIJP010000573.1:0-2600 GCA_040380245.1 Acidobacteriota bacterium
GCCTCGAACTCCGGCTCGGTCGGCAGGCGAATGATCCGCTCCTGACCATCGCCGATCGAAGCGGTCAGCCAGTTGCAGTAGGCGCGCGCCTCATACCAGCTGACGCCCACCACCGGCTGGGCCGGGTTGTTGAAGCGGGGATTGTTCCAGTATTTCGGAGATTGAGGATTGACTGACCTCAGCCAATCTCGCGCCGCGTCGGTATCCCACCACTGGAGATCGCGATAGCCGCCCGCCGCGATGAAGAACGCGAACTCGGCGTTGGTCACCGGGTACCGGCCCATCTGGAATCCATCCAACCTGACTTGCTGATTCTCCTTGCCGAACGGGTAGGTCTCGGCGGGCACCGGCTCGAACGGGGGGAGCAGAAAGTCCCCGAACTTGCCGCTCTGCCGCTCAAATTCGGGATGGCCGATCTCTCCCAGCGCCTCGCCGGCGGCGAGGCGAGCGCGCAGATCGGCCTCGGGATCGCGCATCCGGCGCCACAGCTGATCACGCAGCTCCCTCCGCAATGCCTCTCGCTGCTGATCATCGACCCCGACCAGTTCGGCTGAGTCGGCACAACGGGCGGCCAGGGGGAGGTGGTGCGGGATCAGGCTTCGGATAAAGACCACTGGATCGGCTGCCATCGGCGCGGCGGTGACGACCGTCTCCTCCCATCCGGTCTGGGGGAGAGGCGGCACCGGCTCCCATTCTGATTTGCCTTTGATGGCCTCCTCGTAGCGCGGATCGACCTGATCGCGTCGCCACTCCTGATGGGCGAGTTCCGGTTTCGGGGCTGCGGCCAGGCGGCGAGCGGCGAAGTACTCTTGGAAGAGTTGATGGAAGAAGGTGATCTGCCTACTACCGTAACGATCAAGAATGCCCAACGCCAGGCCCGCGTCGATCACCTCATCTGGCGGCTGGTGGTCGAGCAGACTCAGCGCCCGCTGATAGCTGATCCGGATCTCATTGGCCGCGCCATCGGACTGGTCGCTTTGCATCTGAAAGGCCAATCGGCTCAACTGACCCATCAACGGACCGATCTCGGGGAGATCGAAAGGACCGTCCCATTCGTTATTGTGGACACTGGCTCGGTCGAGCGGGTGAAGCAGGTTCCCTTTCACCAGAAGCGAGTCGTCTCTTTCCATCTCCCGGCTGAGCAAGGCCCGGATAAATCCAGTGAAGAGCGCGGCGCGGCCCTCGGGTACTTTCTGATCGTACTGAATGACCCGACAGAGGAGTCGTAGAAAATATGGCGACTGGTAAAAAGCAAACTGGCGCGGATCCTTGAGGTGGTTCTCGACCGATTCCAGGTATGCTGGCGCGTACGACTGAATGAAGGCGCGGACCTGATCTCGATCCATCGGCTGCACGGTGAGATGGGGGACGGGAAGAGCCTGACTGCTCAATCCAACACTGTAATCGAGACTGCGGCAGGAGAAGACGATCCGGTTCTTCTTCCGGGCCCAGGTCTGGGCAAATTTGCGCCACTGGCCGACCAGATTTTCATAGCTCGACGAGTGAGGAATGGGCATCTCGTTGAGCGCGTCGAGCAGCAGCAGAACCCGGCCCTCCTCCAGATAGCTCTCCAACGAACCAAGCGTTGGATGGCTCTCTGCCCAGCGGTTATTCAACCAGTCAAGCGGAGAGATCACCTGAGTGGGATCTTCCGACTGGTAGTCGTTGAGCGGAACCAGAAAGCTGATCTCGCCGCCCGAGTCGCCGAGCCGCTCCTGGCAATGCTCCAGTTCAAGACGCCGCAGCAGGGTCGATTTGCCGCTGCCCGGCTTGCCGAGGAGGACCAGCACCGGATGCTCCGCTCGGGTCTTCTCGAGAACTTCCCGCAGATCGGTGGCGTTGAACTGATCAACCTGTCGCCATCTCTCCTGCTCATTCTCTCCCCGGTCGAGCGTCAGGGAGAGGCTGACAAAGCGTTTGTCGATCTGATATTGCGGCTGTGACCACTCAGCGATTCGACCGAGGCGATACTCGATCAGATCGACTGCCCGGCGGGATCTGATCTGCTCGAACGCCTCGGCTGACATTGGCGCTGGCGTTTCAAAATCTTCAGCGAGCGCAACGGCGAGTTCCTCCAGCGCGCGGTCGAGATCGGTTCGGGCGTCGTAATACTTGTAGACCTCCAACCGCATAAAGAACTGACAATCCCGCAGATAGAGCGGAAAGATCGGCTTATGGTCCAGATCGAAGGGCAGCCATTCCTTGTAGCTCTCGTCGTGTTCCGGCATGGTCGCCGGGGAGGCCAGCAGAACCAGGGCATCCGCTTTTCGCAGCGCTCGGTCGATCTCTCGCCAGATCTCCCGCTTGATATCTTTGCGGTCGCGAAAGACATCAAATCCCTTCCCGCGAAGGAACGCGTCGACCTTCTCGGCGATGGCGAGATCCTCTTTGGCGTACGAGATGAAGATCTTTTTGATGGCTTGTATGGGACGGTCGCCGTCAATCCGTGTCATCAGTCTCTTCCTGGTTGAGTTGTGATTCATTCCTCCTCCGGTAAGTTCCGATGGCAGCGCTGGCGGAGCTACGGGAGCAGGGCAGATGTGGCGAGGAGAGTATACAACAAGCGGGGACGGCGGCAATCCATTTCAAGACGGGCAAGA
>JBEIJP010000574.1:0-2596 GCA_040380245.1 Acidobacteriota bacterium
CGTTGTCCGGCCGGACCGAGGCGGTCCGGATCTCCCGCAGGGCCTGCGAGACGACGATGTTGCCGAGAAAACTGGACATGGTCTGCTCGGTACACCCGTACGGATAGCTCGTCAGATAGTCGAGAGAGCCGAAGAGGGTTCCCGCCACCGATGGCGAGACCTCGAGGCGAAGCCGGCGTCCTGCAGCGCCCGCCTCGGCGGGAAGATCGAGCCGGAAGCTATCCTCGACCTGCTCACCCGTCAGCGCCTTCGCCACCGCCTCGGTCCGCTTCAGCCCCAGGGGAACGACCGGGACGGGAAGCTCGATCCCATCCGATTCGGTGTCGGTCTTCGCCGTCGCCAGGAAGGTCGCCTGTCCAACCTCCCGCGCTGCCACCCGCCACTCGATCCGCTGTTCTCCACGACTGGGGACTTTGACTACCTGTGGGGCCCCCCCGATCAGTTCCGCCCCCGTCACCTGCAGCTCGACCCGCACCATCTTCTCGGCCGGCAGATAGTTGCTGACGATCCCGGAGACGGTCACCACATCTCCCCGCGTGAAGAAGCGGGGGGTCTCCAACCGCAGAATCAGATCCTTGCGCGCGAGAATCCGATCGATCTTCGACCCGACCCGAAGATCCGTCGTCACGGCACGCGCCGTCGCCCGCCACGTCGTCAGGTTGTCCGGCAACGTCAACCGCGCCGTCGCGCGCCCATCCGGCCCCGTCACGACCTCTGACTGCCAGAAAGCGGTATCCCGAAAATCCTTGCGGATCGTTGGTTCGGCATACTGGCTGTCCCGCTTGAAGTTGGCCATCTGCCGGGCCCGACCCCCTCCCGCCAACTTCATCCGCTTCTGCCCTGAATAACCAATGAATCGGTAAGCGCTGGTGAAGCTGGTCGAGACTCGACTGTAGCGCATCCCGTAAAACGCGCGGCGGATATCGCCAGTCTGATCTGGCTGAAGGCGATAGATCGCCTCGTCGACCAGGCCGAGGCTGACCTCGACTCCGGGCACGGGTCGACCCGCGAGGTCGCGTGTCAAAATAGTATAAGAGGCTGGCTCGCGCGGCTTGTACTGCCGTTTATCCGGAATCAACTCCACCTGCAGGAATTTGTCGCGCGCAGGGACCGAGAGGCTCTTGCTCGTCTCGTACATCTCCCCGTCCCGGACATAGGTCACGCTCAGAAAGACATTCGGCGCGTGCTCGGCCCGGATTGGCACCTCCAGGAGGAGCACTCGCCCCTCCGCGAATCGGCGGGTGACCGACATGACCTGGTAACGTTCCGTCGTCACCAGCAGGTGGGCCCGGTCGTGCGGAAGGATGGCCATGACCCGCGCGGTCTCCCCAGGTTGATAACGTGATTTGTCGGGCACCAGACGCAGCTCGCCCTCTCCCCGCGTCGCCATCTCCTCCCATTCTCCCTGTCGATCCGTCGAGTAGAGATACCCTCCCAGCGAGGAGATCTCCCGCCCCCCCTCCTTGAGCAGGGCCTCGATGCGGATGTACCCTACGATCGGAACCCGGTAGAGGTAACTGCCCTCCCCGGCGGTGTTGGTCTGCACTTGCGCCGTCGAGAGAACGGTCCGGCGTGGCTGGTATTCGTGGTACCGATCGCCCGCTTCTCCCACCAGAACCTTTTCATACCGGATCTCGACAAACCGCAGCGTGAGCGGGGTCGCCCGCGGCCTCCCTTCGTAATCCGAGGCCCGCACGGCGATGCGTGCCTCCTCCCCCTTGAGGTAGATATACCGGTCCGGGGAGGCAGTCACCACTGTCGAACCCCGCGTCCCGACCAGACTCGCCCGGCCATCGATCGCCCGGCGTGAGGCATCGGTCACCTGAACTTCGATCCGGTAGGTGTAGTCCCACTGCTCGTCCTCTTTTGGCGCTGGAACCTGAAATGGAACCTCGAACCGGCCCCGTTCATTGAGCCGTCCCTTCCCCTCCGCCACCAGGTCATTCCCATATCCATAGAGGTTCTCCGCTTCCGCGTCGTCCTCTTCCGACGAGCCGATGCCGTCGTCCTCTTCGTTCTCGGCGCCGGGCCAACTATGCCAGTAGCGGGATCGATAGATGTAGTACTCAACCTCGGCCCCGCGCACCGGTTCTCCAATGAAGTACTGCGCGTCGACGGCAAACCGTGCCTGCTGGCCCGCCGGAACAAACTGGCGCGCCGTCGTCACCGTCACGCGATAGTCCGGTTTCTTGTATTCGGCCACTTGAAAATAGCTCGAACCAAGAACGGCTTCTCCGGCCTGAATCGCCAGCCGGTAGTCACCGAGCGGGGCCTCCTCCGGCAACGGCAGGTCGCCCGAGAAGGTTCCCCGAGGGCTGAAGGGGATCTCCCGCCGCAGCATCTCTGTTCCCCGTGCATCATTGACGACCAGTGTCACCGTGCGTGCCGGCAACATCCGGTAGCCTTCCGGGGTCATCTGCCGCACGATGCCCTTGAAATAGACCGTCTGCCCGGGTCGATAGATCGGACGATCGGTGTAGAAGTAGCTCGTCACCTCGTCGCTCTCGCCCCCGTCCCCCTCGAAACGGTTCCAGCGGAAATACCAGGGGGAGAGGTCTGTCACGGCGACCTGCTCCCCCAGACGCGCGATCACCAG
>JBEIJP010000575.1:0-2592 GCA_040380245.1 Acidobacteriota bacterium
CCTTGACCTCGACCCTCCACTGCTCCTTGCCATGTGTGCACTCGAGATCCCACGACTTCAATGCACCGACGTCCTGAATGTCCTCACAGCCGAGAGCCTCGAGGTGCTGGACGGCCCGCCTGACTGCCCAACGCTCGACGGCTACACGAACGCGCGGATCCTGAACCCGACCGCCGCCGCTTGAGGCTCTCACCTTCTCTTGGCCACCCGGGCTTTCAACCGAGTTCGACGGCTTGCTGCCCGTCACCACTCGCCGACGCTTGATCCTCTGCTTGAAGGTCTCGATCTCTTTCGGAGAGACCCGGAGGCCAGACACGTCGACTCGCCGAAGGTTCGGAAGCTGCTCAAGGAGGCGCAGCGATTTCCTGGTCAACCCGACGCAGTACCGCAGATCGAGCTCCTCGAGCTGCTGAAGCTCAACGATCTCTGCCAGGCCCGCATCCGACATCGACACGGTGTGGCTCAGGTCGAGTGACCGCAGCGCTGGTAGCTCGGCCAACGCGGAGAGTCCCGGTCCCCGCTTCGCGAGCAGTGAGAGACGAAGGTGATCGAGTTTGTCTGCTCCCTCAAGACTCCTGCAGCTCGCAAAGGAGAGTCGAGACGCGTCGAGAATGCGGAGCTCCCGAAGGTCAGGGAGGGCGGCGACACGCCGAAGCGTGCGATCAGTCATGAAGGTGTCGAAGAGCGAGAGGCTCTCGATCCACCGCATGGACTCAACGAGCCGACCGATGAACCTGTCGCTGCTGCGCCACGGAAGGTCGACACAACGGACCTGACGCATCGCTGGAAGCGATCCCACGTATTCGATCGAGAGAGGCCGGAGACAGTTCTCAGAGTCGTCGAGGTCGACCCCTCTCGATCCAGCCGAGAAAGGAACGAACGTGACCGGCCGGTCTGTCGGGAGCTCAATCAGTCCAGATGCTTCTGCGCCGCCCCCACGCCACTCAAACTCACCTCCCAACATCCCGAACGGGAACTCGACCTTCATTGTCTTGTCCATGATTCAGACGTCACTCCCCGCGACTCGCACTGCTCTCGCACGATTGGAAAGAGATACCCCAAGACGGCACAGCCGCGCCGAGCCTGGTGCGAACGTGGCGGCCTCCCTTTTGGGCTGGGATGCACTACGCAAAATGGGGGCTGACAGATGAGCCCCGGCGCAGAAACACCCTGACATGGACGTCAGCGCACTCGCGTCGAGACCGGCTCGAGCAGCAAGAGGCATCCCTCGGTGAACTCACCGACTATGGCCGTGAAGCGGAGGTTCGCACCTTGGGAAATCGAATCCGGGATGCTGGGACCCGTGAGATTCAGGTCGTAGTAGTTCTCATCCGTGAATCGGAACGACGGGCCAGGAACGGCGCTTTCGCTGTAGTCACCTGCATAGATCAAGAAGTCGAATCGAGTGTCGTAGCCACCGTGGGGGGCTATGTAGGCGACGTTTCCGTCGAACTCGATCGTTTGGCCTTCGTACTTCGTAGCGAAGTCGGAAACTGATTCGTCACATTCGCCCGGTCCCTGGAGCAGTGCTGCGAAGTCAGCGTTGTTCTCGGCGGTCAGGATCTCGCCGGCAGTGGGCTCCGCAGTGGGAGGCACCGTCTGCGTGGCGTCTGTCCCCTCCGGTGCAGTTGTTGGCTCTGACTCGTCGGTGGTTGGCGTGGTCGACTCCGGGGCAGCGCCGGGACAGGATCGGTCAACCGTCACGCGCGGGGCAGATCCAATCTCAGCGCCAGCTGCAGGTAACTGCGTGCAAACCGTCCAGTTCGACTCGTCGACAACCCCAAAGGCTCCACCACCAAGAACTTCCACCTCACCGTCGATTCCAGCCCGCTTGATGTCACTCAATGCAACGTCCAGCGTCAGTCCGACAACATCCGGCATGAGTGCTGCAGCCGATGAGTTGTCAGCAGATGAGCCAGACCCCTCGCCACCACCGCATCCAGCGATACCGAGCATGAGCACCAGCCCGGCCGCAACTCGACTTACTCTCATCACTGCGCCTCCAGAATCCGCTAACGGATCCATCCTTCTGGACAAGGTGGCGCCGTGATCGAAGAGACCATACTCTCGGTGCGGGTCACCGGATTGGAATGGAGATCAACCACCAGCTCGGATCTATTCCATTCAGGAGTTGCCCCCGCAGTCGCCTCACCAACGCTCGACCATGATCTCCGCAGGGGCTGAATTCGTGAGCAAGCGGACTACACCACGGGTCGATTCACTGGGGATCTACCTGTCCGACATCGGCCAGTACGCCTTGCTCACCAAGGACGACGAGGTCCGCCTCGCTAGGCAGATCGAGGCCGGCAAGGCCGCAGCGACCGAGCTCGACGGCGCCGGCAAAGAGGTCTCCGCCGCCCGCAAGCGCGAGCTGCGCCGGTTGGTGCGCGAAGGCGAGGACGCCGAGCGTGCCTTCGTGCAGTCGAACCTGCGCCTCGTCGTGTCGATCGCGAAGAAGTACCAGGCCTCCGGTCTGCCGCTGCTCGACCTCATCCAGGAGGACAACCTAGGCCTCATGCACGCCGTCGAGAAGTTCGACTGGCGCAAGGGTTTCAAGTTCTCGACCTACGCCACCTGGTGGATCCGTCAGGC
>JBEIJP010000576.1:0-2591 GCA_040380245.1 Acidobacteriota bacterium
CCCGGACCCGCGGCGCCGCCCCCCCCCGCGGTCGCCTCCGAACGGGCCAGCATTCTGATGATCTCCCAGGCGTCATCGGAGAACAACCTCTGTTTCGTCGTCGGTTCAGCCGAGGCGCCGCGCGTGCTCAAGGCCCTGCGGTCCGCTCTCGAACTCGATCTCCTGCAAGGCCATATCGAATCGATCGAGCAGGACGAATCGGTCGCCGTCGTCGCCGTCGTCGGGGACCGGATGAAGGGCACGCCCGGGGTGGCCGGGAAGGTCTTCGGCGCGCTCGGCGAGAGTGGCGTCAATGTGATTGCGATCTCGCAGGGATCGTCGGAACTCAATATCTCCCTGATCGTTACCGAGAAGGAGGCGGCGGAAGCCGTTCGCTCGATCCATCGGGCCTTCCAACTCGATCAGCCCGCGCAACCTTGATCGCGGGAGGAGTCCCATGCCCCATCTTCAATGTCTGGCCTGCCGCCACGTGGCCCCTCTCGCGCAGAAGCTCTACACCTGTCCAGCCTGTGACGGATTGCTCGATGTGGTCTATCCGTTGACCGAGGACACGCTTGACGGTCCTGGCTTACAGCGCCAATGGGAAGAGCGACTGGGCTCCCGGCGCGCGATCGACCAGAGCGGCGTCTGGCGCTACCGCGAGCTTCTTCCCGAGCCGGACGAGGACCGCATCGTCACCTTCCAGGAGGGCAATACCCCTCTCTGGGACGCCCCCCGCTCCGCCGCCTACGCCGGCATGCGTAGACTGACCTTCAAGCATCTCGGGATGAATCCCACCGGGTCGTTCAAAGACCTCGGGATGACCACCGGCATCACCCAGGCGCAGCGTCTGGGGGCCCGGATGGTCGCCTGCGCCAGCACCGGCAACACGTCGGCCTCGATGGCGGCCTATGCGGCACGCGCCGGGATGACCTCGGTCGTCTTCATTCCTTCCGGGCAGATCTCGCTCGGCAAGCTCTCCCAGGCGCTCGATTATGGATCGACCGTCATTCAGATCGAGGGCGACTTCGATGACGCTATGCGGCTGGTGCGGGAACTCGCCGCGGAGACGCCGATCTACCTGCTCAACTCGATCAACCCCTTCCGTCTCGAGGGGCAGAAGACGATCGCCTTCGAGATGCTCCAGCAGCGCGGCTGGGTCCTCCCCGATCGGATCGTGGTTCCCGGCGGGAACCTCGGCAACTCCTCTGCCATCGCCAAGGGATTTCACGAACTGCTCGTTCGGGGGATCATTTCACGGCTTCCGGTCTTGACGATCGTGCAAGCAGAGGGCGCCAATCCCCTCGATCGGATGTGGCAAGCTGGAGAGAAGGACCTGACAGCGGTCTCTCCCGCCTCGACGCTGGCCACCGCCATCAAGATCGGCAATCCCGTCTCGTGGCCAAAGGCGGTGCGCGGACTGGTCTGCAGCGACGGGACAGTCTCGAGCGTCTCGGAACAGGCGATCGCCGATGCCAAGGCGATGATCGGTCGGGACGGGATCGGTTGCGAACCTGCCTCCGCGGTGACCCTGGCCGGCATCCAGCAACTGGTCGCCGCAGGGAAGATCGATCCAGAGGAGGATGTCGTCGCGATTCTGACAGGGCACGTTCTCAAGGACCCCGACTACACGGTTCACTACCATCGGGGCACACTCCGCTACCGCTCTCCCGACGGGAAGGACCAGCTCCTGACGGCAACCTTCGCCAACGCCTTCCGACAGGTTCCCGCGTCGAAAGAGGCGCTCCTCGACGCCCTCGGTCTCACCCTCTCCTCCTGAGCGGAACCAACCGGCAGGATCGGGCAAGCTTCCAGGGCCAGCCTGGCCGGGGCTTCATCCCAGTTTGCATCGAACACGAAGGGCCGGCGAGAGAAGTTCTCTCCCGCCGGCCCTTCTGAATGACCTCTGGCGTCGCCGCCCTGGTTGATACTCTGTGGGTTACGCCACCTTGACCTCGACCGTCTTCGGCCTGGTCTCCTCCTTCTTGCTGATCGCGACGCGCAGAACCCCTTCCTTGTATTCTGCGGTCACTTTGGCTGGATCAGCGAACGTCGGCAAGGTGAAGCTCCGTCGGAACTCGCCATAACTGCGCTCGACCCGATGGTAGTTCTCCCGCTTCGTCTCCTCCTCGAACTTCCGTTCGCCACGGATCGTCAGGACGTTCTCCTCGATCCCGACGTGAAGATCCTCGCGCTTGACGTCCGGCAGCTCGACCTTGACGACGATCTCCGTCTCCGTTTCGAAGATGTCGCACTTCGGCGCCCAGGTCTTCATCGACCAGTTCTCCTCTCCCAGCGCCTCCGTCCAGCCCGGCCAGTGGGTCAGGCCCGGCATCGCTTCGCCGAAGAGTCTGTTCAATCGCTCCTGGAATGTCCGAAATAACGGATCGACGATTCCAGTCTTGACGGGCGCTATTCCGGTGGTTGGTCTGGTTGTCATGATTTTCCCTCCTTCGCCTTCATTCAGTCAGATCGACCGCTCCCTGCCATTTGTATGCTCCTGCCCGGGGTGGCTCCCCCCCCTTCCCATCGGCAGATACCGAACCCGGGAGCCCGATCGGGTTGTCATGTCCGGCACTGTTGAAGAATGCAACCACCGTGCCAGTCTCACG
>JBEIJP010000577.1:0-2587 GCA_040380245.1 Acidobacteriota bacterium
AAGTCATAGCCAAAACTTTAGGCTATCATCCCTCGGCTGTTTATCGATGGCTCAAGCGTTACGATGCCGAGGGGGTCGATGGTCTCAAGTATCGCAAGATTTCTGGCAAGCAGCTCGCATTGAGCAAAGTTTAATTGCAGAAGATTTTCGATATTATCACATCGAAAAATCCGTTGCAGCTGAAATTTCCCTTTGCTTTGTGGGCCCGACGGATGGTCAAAATCTGATCATGGACCAGTTCGGTATCGAATTGACCGAAGTCTCCGTCGGTCGTTTGTTGCGTGTGATGGGCCTCACACCTCAGCGGCCTCTGCATCGTGCTTACCAGCAAAATCCGGCTCGCGTCGCCAATTGGCTGGAAGCGGAGTACCCTGCAATCCAGCGAGAGGACAAATCACACGGCGCGACAATCTATTTCGGCGACGAAGCAGGTGTTCGTTCTGATTATCACAGCGGAACTACCTGGGCTCCCAAAGAGAAAACACCTGTCATTCGTACAACCGGTGCACGTCATAGCCTGAATCTGGTATCCGCCATCAGCGCTAAAGGACAGATGCGGTTTATGACGATCAAAGGAAAACTGACTTCTGAGAGTTTTATCAATTTTCTGGAGCGACTGATGAAAAATCAGGATAAGCCGATCTATTTGATCGTCGACGGGCATCCAGTTCATCGATCCACACGTGTCAAAAGCTTTGTCGAATCGACCGAAGGCAAACTCAAACTTTTTTATCTTCCTCCCTATTCACCAGAACTGAATCCGGATGAGCAAGTTTGGAATCAGCTTAAAAATCATAGGATCGGCAAGATGATCCTAAAATCTATGGAAGATATGACAAAAAAAGTTCATTCATCGATGCGATCCATACAGCGAGCTCCGGAGCTGATCAGGAGCTTTTTCCGTCACAAGGATTGTTGTTATGCGGTCGTTTGATGTCGAGTAAATATGTTTCGCCTTAGTACAAGAGGAAAGACAGTCCTGACGGCCAGCAGGGATCTCTGAGGAGCAACGCAGACTGCCCCTGAATGGCTAAAAGAGGCCAAAAGGGGAATAACGAGACTGAGCCGAGACTCTCAACAGATGCGGGGGAGCTGCTCGCCGCTCATCATCTCGAGGACGCGGGTCGCGCCGATGGCTGTGCGGAGAAGGACGGGAGGGTGGGCTGCAGGCAAGGCCTCACCGATGATGGCTGCCGCGCCGCCACCGGGGAGCGTGCGAAGCAGGGCCAGTGCCTCGGCGGCCTGATGTGCCGGGAGAAAGGCGAGGAATCTCCCTTCGTTGGCGAGGTAGAGGGGGTCGAGCCCGAGGAGTTCACAAGCGCCGCGGACATCTTCCCGCACCGGGATCGCCCTCTCGTCCAATCGCAGCTGGCAATGGCCCGCCGTCGCGATCTCGACGACGGCGCTGGCGAGCCCTCCCCGAGTCAGATCCCGCAGGCAGTGAAGCTCGATCCCCGCTTCGATCAATCGGGCGACGGGTTCGGCGAGCGGGGCGCAGTCGCTCTCGATCGTCGTCTCGAAGGCGAGATGGCCACGCGCCGCCATGATCGCGACCCCGTGGCGGCCGAGATCCCCGCTCACCAGCAGACGATCCCCGGGGCGCACTTGATCAGGAGCGATGACGAGGTCGTGCTCGATGAGCCCGACGCCGGCCGTGGTGAGAAAGACGCCGTCCCCCTTCCCCTTCTCGACAACTTTGGTGTCCCCGGTGACCAGTTGCACGCCCGCCTCGGCCGCCGCCGCCCGCATCGACTGCACGATCTGCCGCAGCAGCTCGATCGAGAGCCCCTCCTCCAGAATGAAGGCAACGCTGAGATAGAGTGGGCGGGCCCCGCACATCGCCAGGTCGTTGACCGTCCCAAAGACGGCAAGGCGGCCAATATCCCCACCTGGAAAGAGGAGCGGTTGCACGACGTAGCTGTCGGTCGTCATTGCCAGGCGGGACTCGCGGACCGGGAAGACAGCGCCATCGTGGCGCTGCGCGAGCAGATCGTTGGCGAAGGCGGGGAGGAAGAGCTCCTCGATCAATTGATGGGTCAGACGCCCGCCCCCGCCGTGCGCCAGGGTGATGCGCGGGTAGTGGCCCCTCGGCAGTGGGCAGGCGGTCGAATCGTCTGGATCGTTCACCCTTCCTCCGGGATAGCTGGGAGGTCCTCTATTCTTGAACGGGCTGGGTCGTCACGGACGTCTTCCAGGCAATCCGTCCCATCTCCCGCCACGTCGTCAACTTGATCCCCAGTTCCTGGAGGAGAGCGGCCATCTCCGGATCGGTGAAGCTGAGGAAGTCGCCGTAGCGCTGCTCCCAGGATCCGGTCGCTGCCTTCAGTTCCGGGTCATCCATCCCGAGGTGGACGATCAGCATCGTCACGCCGGGCTTGAGGCCGCGCAGCAGCTTCTTGTAGGACTCCTTACGCTCGGCGTAGTTGCGCCCGGGGACGCCCGTCACGAGGTAGTCGAGCATAACAAAGCCCTCCTTCTCCAGGCGACGGAGGGCCTCTTCGCCGATGGGAGAGCCGGTCGCCTTGCCATACGCGATCGCTTCCGGGGTCGGACGCATGACCATGACCGGGATACGGTATTCCCGCCC
>JBEIJP010000578.1:0-2587 GCA_040380245.1 Acidobacteriota bacterium
ACCGCCGACCTCTTGAATGCCATTCAAGCGCTCTCCCAGCTGAGCTATAGCCCCTTATCAATGACGATCACGGCCGGAGATCGAGAAGACCCGATCCGTGATGAGAAGACCCGGCAGACCTTTTTTGCAGAAGCGCTGCCAACCCCTCTCCCAAAACAGTCGGTATCATAGCCAACTCACCGACGCTCGTCAACCGCTGCGGAGAGATCCGTCACGGATCAATCGTCCAATTGGGAAGCGAGGAGGGCGCCCACGAGGAGACCTTGGGAATCGAGCACAGCGAGAAAGCCGAGACGGCTGCGCGACATCTTCTCCTGCGCGATCGGGAAGGGGCTGTGCGCATCGACAAAGTGGTCCTCGGCAATCGGGATCATCACCTCCTGGATGGTGAGCTGGGTCCACTGCTCCCTGGGAAATTGGCGGACGTGGGCCAGCGCGAGAATGCCGTGGAGCCGCCCTTCCTGAGCCACGGGAAAGACTACCCGACGATGTTCACTGAGAATCTCATCGATAAACCCGTCGACCGTCAGGCTGGGAGGTACCGCGACGATCGGTGAGTGCATCCTCGAACCGACGGTGCCCGCGGCAAAGCGGCTGGCCAGACCGGCCTCCCCCACCCCCCACCTCCCTGGCGCTGGCGAGAGGGGCGCGCGCTCCGGAGTGGCCCGATTCCCCTGGCTTTCCCGCAAACGCAGATCCTTCTCCGCCGCCTGCCGTAGAAAAAGGGCAATCACCAGCAGCCACGTCGAGAAGAGGAAGTCCTGCCAGAATAGTCCCCGGGCCAGCGCCTGGAAGAAGAGAAATACGCTGTAGGCGATCAGGACATACGCAATGACGACACCCATCCGCCAGGTGGTACGGGTGGCCGCGAGAAGATCACCTCGAAAATGCCAGAGCAGCGCGCGCACCGCGCGTCCCCCATCGAGCGGCAAGCCCGGCAGCAGATTGAACATCGCCAGAAAGAGATTGGCGATGGCCAGGTAGTAACAGGTCTCGACGGCCCCCATCATGACCCAGTGGCGAGGTCCGATCTGTTGCAGGGCAAGCAGTCCCACCATCGACCCCATCCCGAGCAGGAACGAACTGGCTGGCCCGGCGATGGCTACCCGAAATTCGGCCATCGCTGTGCGCGGCTCCCCGACCAGTCGCGCCCAGCCCCCAAAGATGTGCAGCTGAATGTCGTGAATCTCGATCCCTTCGAGCCGGGCCACCAGACAGTGGGCCAGCTCGTGAAGAATGATCGACAAGAAGAAGAGCCCCGTGATGAGGGTTCCCAGCAGCAGGTTCTGCCAGAGGGGCCACGCCGGCTGAATCCGGGCCGGCAACCAGAAGGTCGAGAGCAACCAGAGATGGAGTATGACGACAGGCGGCCAGCTCCGGTCGATCATCAAAGGGATCCCGAAGAGACGCCCCACCGGAATCGGCCGGGAGAGTCCAAAATAGTGGAGCAGCGAACCGAGTCGATCCTTCATCTTGCCAACCTTCTCTCTCTCGTTGCTTTCGCTCACGTCGGGCTTCTCGTCAGGAAAGGGGCCCACGGGAGACGAGGAACTGCGCGAGCCGTTCGCGCAGTTCCTGACTATGCCGATCAAAAAAGTGCGTCGCCTCGGGGATGGTCACCAGCTGATTGTTGTTCATCGCGGGCAGTTGATCGAGGTAGTCCCGGAGGGGATCAAGCGGGGCAATGGCGTCCGCTTCCCCGTGAAGAAAGAGCTTCGGCTTGGTGCACGTCAGGAGACAGACAAGGCTGTCGAGTCGAAGTGGAACCCCAATGGCGATGATGCGCCCGACACGCGCGTCGGCGCAGCCGACTCGCAGACCGATCACCGACCCGAAGGAGAAGCCGGCGACGATCACCTCCTCGGGATCCGGATGTTCGTCGAGCAGAAAGTCG
The DNA here is from genome assembly GCA_040380245.1 of Acidobacteriota bacterium. Classification (GTDB taxonomy): domain Bacteria; phylum Acidobacteriota; class Blastocatellia; order RBC074; family RBC074; genus CAIOZW01. The sequence continues at coordinate 1,895 of JBEIJP010000578.1, forward strand.
AGGGCCACTTCGGCGTCCGCGGTCTCCCCAACCCCGTGGTCATACTCTCCTGTGCTCTGCCCCACGCCGCGAAAATTGAAACGGAGGGTGGCGTAGCCGTGCTCTTCGAGGACCTTGGCCGTGCGATGCACCACTTTGTTGTGCATCGTCCCACCGTGCAATGGGTGAGGATGGAGGACGAGGGCGACGGGGGCCCCCGGCGTGTCGCTCGGCCGGTAGAGCGCCTCGAGTCGACCGTGCGGAGCGGGTATCCAATGATTTCCTTTGAGAACCATCTGCTCTCCTGGCAATCCCCGTCTCGGACCGGGGAGCCGCGGCGACGCTTACACCGAATGGGGCTGGAGAAGGACCTTCATCACACCGGGGCGGGCCGCCTCGGCGAGGGCGGCGACACCATCACAGAGCGGAAACCGTGCGGCGATCAGCGAGTCGACCTCAACCGCTCTCCGCGCCAGCAGCGCGAGGGCCTGGTCGAATCGGCCGCAGCGCGAACCGAGCAGGGTGATCTCGTCGACCACCAGACGGGAAGTATCGATCGTTACCGGGCCGTGGAACGTCGACTTGAGGACGAGGACGCCGCGTGGCCGAACCAGTTCCAGCGCCCGCGCCAGCCCCGCCGGCGAGCCCGTCGCCTCGACGACCAGATCGAACCGCTCGGCAGGTCGAATCGTCAAATCCTCTCCGAGTGCCACC
>JBEIJP010000579.1:0-2585 GCA_040380245.1 Acidobacteriota bacterium
TAATCTACGAATTCATTATCTATCGCCCCGAGCGAATCGACCGAACGAGATGGACAGGAACGGGCGAAGGGGGAATCACTCGAGAGGCAAACCGCACTGACCAAAAGGGGCTTCTCGCGAGGAAATGAGGGTAATGTCGACCAAGAAAGGGTATCATCCGTCAAGGTTTGTTGGACGGGTCCCCTTATTGTCAGAAAATATGCGATGAGGGGGGAGCGGCCGATGGCTAGACCAGAGACGAGGGGAGGTGGCAGCGCTCTTCCGATCTGGGGAGGGCCAGAAGTGAGAGGGTGAGGGTGCCTGAGCAAAGAAGAAGACTGGGGAGCACGGAATGATCGAGAGACGGTACTTGGTGACGGGGGGAGCCGGTTTTATTGGAAGCCACCTCGTGGAGAGGCTGCTGGGACAGGACGGGACCGGGCGAGTGACGGTGATCGACAACTTCGATGATTTTTATGATCCCGCAATCAAGTGGGGGAACATTGCGACGCATCGTGGCTTCCCGGCCTGGCGACTGGCCCAACTCGATCTTCGGGATGGGAGGGGGCTCGATGATCTCTTCCGGGGTGCGGCCGAGGAGGCGGGTGAGTCTGCTCCCTTCGATGCGATTGTTCACCTGGCGGCGCGGGCGGGGGTTCGTCCTTCTGTCGCCGATCCCCTGCTCTATCAGCAAGTCAACGTCGGTGGGACGCTTGAGTTGCTCGAGCTGGCCCGTCGTTATGGGGTGAGGAAGTTTGTCTTCGCCTCGTCGAGCTCGATCTATGGTCCAGAGGCGAGTGTGCCGTTCCAGGAAGACGCCCCGCTCTCCCCGATCTCTCCTTATGCGGCGACCAAAGCCGCGGGCGAACTCTTTGCGCATACATACAGCCACCTCTTCGGGATCAAGACCGTTTGTCTGCGATTCTTTACCGTCTACGGTCCACGTCAGCGCCCCGACCTGGCGATTCACAAGTTCGCGCGCCAGATCCTGTCGGGCGCACCGATTCAGGTCTATGGGGATGGAAGCGCGGAGCGTGATTTTACCTACATCGACGACATCCTCCAGGGGGTGCTCGCGGCGATCGAATACGAAAAGACCGCGTTTGAGATCATCAACCTGGGAGAGTCGGAGACGATCTCGGTTCGAGGGATGATTGGGCTGTTGGAAGAGGCGCTGGGAAGCAGCGCGATCGTCGAGCACCATCCGGCGCAGCCGGGGGATCTGCCGCGCACCCACGCCGACATTGGCAAGGCCAGGCAGTTGCTGGGCTATCGCCCGACGACGCCATTGCGCGAGGGAATCGGCAAGTTCGTCGAGTGGCTGCGCACCCAACCTTGACCGGGATTGACCAGGATTGACCGGGAGAGGGGAGGGCCAGTGTCAGGTGGCCGGGCCTGGCCGAGACGACGAAGAGCTGCTGCCGACTGGAAGCGCTGTCGACTGTCGTCGCGGTCTGGGTCGGCCTCCTCCATTCGCTTCCTGGTCGATCAGTCGTGTTGGGCCCGGTCGAGTCGGCTCCAACTGGCCGCATAACCCACCACAAAGGTGGTGATCGAGCCAATCAGCACGTACCACTGCCAGGAGATCCCCGTCTGGAACTTGACGAAGAGCATGACGGCCGCTCCCAGCAGAATTCCGACAAAGGCCGCCTGCTGCCCGACCCGCTTCGTCAGAGTCCCGAGAAAGAAGACGCCGAGAATCACGCCATTCGTAAACGAGGCGATTCCAAGCACCTCGTCGACCGCGCTGCGGGAGAATTGAATCGCCGCGAGAGCGACAGCGATCTGCAGGCATCCCCAGAAGGCAGTCAGAAACTTGGAAACGCGCAGATAGTGACGGTCGCTGCGCTGCCCCTTCGTGATCGGAAGATAGAAGTCACCGATCGCCGTCGCGGCCGACGAGTTGAGGGAGGAGGCGAGCGTCGACATCGCGGCGGCGAAGATGGCCGCGACCACCAGTCCGAGGATGCCGGCCGGAAGGTGTTGAACGATGAACTGCGGGAAGATCCGATCGCTCTGCACCCGTCCATTGACCATCAACCCGGCGATCTCACCGGCCATCTCCCCGCGGTAGTAGACGAAGAGCATGACTCCGATCAGGAGGAAGAGCATGAACTGGACAAAGATGACCGCCCCGCTCGTCATGAGGGCAATTCTCGCCTCGCGAGTCGACCGGCTGCAGAGATAGCGCTGCACCATCAGCTGATCCGTTCCGTGCGTCGCCGTCGTCAGAAACGCGCCGCCGATGACCCCTGACCAGAAGGTGTAACTGCGAGTCAGGTCGAAGGTGAAGTCGAACCAGTTGAACTTTCCGTTCGCATTCCCGACCGTGACGACCTCGCCCCAACCTCCCGGAATCAGCCCCAGCAGAACCCAGGCCGCGATCAGGGCCCCGGCCAGGTAGATGACCAACTGGACGAACTCCGTCCAGATGACCGCCGACATTCCGCCAAGGTAGGTATAGATGATCGTCGCGATGCCCATCACCAGAATCGAGATGACGAGGGAGGCCTCCGTCGGACTCATCCCGGGGAGAATCGAGCTGGTCATCCCCTCGAGACCAGGTACGGTGAGGAGTAGCGCCGCGAGGACCAGCCCGGTGGCAA
>JBEIJP010000580.1:0-2581 GCA_040380245.1 Acidobacteriota bacterium
CCGGGCGAGGAAGCGGCCCCAGATCCACTGCTGGCTGGGGGAGCCGACGCCGAGGTCGCCTGTTGATGCGACGATTCATGTCGGGCGTGATGAAAACTCCCACGAGGAACTGAAATCGTCGAGATGGCGTGCTTGAAGATCAACTGCTCCAGATTGCCCGACTCGAGCACTACCGAGAACTTGTCGAAGCTGCGAATCTTGCCGGTCAGCTTGACGCCGCCCATCAGGTAGATCGTGATGTTGATCCGGTCCTTGCGCAGGTTGTTCAAAAAAGCGTCCTGCACATTTTGCGAATTGAGTGCACTGTTATCCATATCCCCCTTGCCTCACGGTTAATTAATTTGTCATTTATTTTCATCCCGGCCCTCTTCACCTGACGGGAGGAGGGACCGAGTGTTGGGAAAGCGGAAGGAGATCGCTCCGCTAACTTTGACATAGTACAGGAAAGTCGAATGGCTTTCTAGGGCGCCCCCCGGGCCTGAGACAGATGGACGAAGAGCGCGGGAGAGGATCATCAGCGGGCGCGCGCCATCGGCCCTTCGCTGCTCTTGGGACAACCCGTGCCGCCGCGACGAACCAGGACGATCTCGGCGAGGATGGCGAGGGCGATCTCTTCGGGGGTTTGAGCGCCAATGTCGAGGCCGATCGGCGCGTGAACCCGACGCAGGTGCAGCGGATCGACCCCTTGGCGCCGCAGGTGTTCGCGGATCGTCGTGGTTCGGCGGCGACTCCCAATCATGCCGAGGTAGCGAACGGGCTGGTCGATCACCTCGCGCAGGCAGATCTCGTCGTGTTTGTGCCCGCGGGTGACGATGACGACGTGGCTGGCCGGGGTGAGACGGAGTGTCCGCAGGGCGGTAACGAAGTCATCGGCGATCAAGCGAATCGAAGGATCGGGGAACTTCTCGCGGGAGGCAAAGTCGGTCCGGTCGTCGATGACGGTGACGATGAAGTCGAGCAGGCGGGCGGCGCGCGCGACAGCTTGTCCGACGTGGCCGCCGCCACAGATGATCATCTCCTGGGGTGGACGCGCGATCTCAAAGAGGAGCCGCACGGGAGCCTTCTCCAACGCGGGCGCACCTTCGAGGAGAAGGGGAGCGACGACGATCTCGGCGCGCTCATCGGCGAGGAGTTGGCGGGCCTGGAGACAGGCGGAATGGTCGAGCGTGGGGTCGCCAAGGGTGCCGTGGTGAGTCGCCTCTTCGACCCAGAGACGGGTCGGGAAAGGAGCGGGAGGCCCGGACTCTGGAAGAATCGTCACGAGACAGCCCGGGCGGCCGGCTTCTCTTGCCTCGCGCAGGCGCTGCGCGATGTCGACCGCTGTCAGCGGCATGCCGCCCCCCAGACCTCGATCAGGACCTCCATCTCTCCCCCACAGATCATGCCCTCCTCGTCGGGCGGAACATCCGGATTGTCGCGCAGCGTAAAGTGGCAGAGGCGATTGGCCCCTTCGGTAAGTGCTTCTCGGGCCTCTGCCCAGACATCGGCTTCGACGCAGCCGCCGCCGACGGTGCCGAGCATCCGACCATCTTCAAAGACCAGCAGCTTGGCTCCGGTGCGTTGGGGGGTCGAGCCGCTCGTCGTGACAATCGTGGCGACGGCGAGCCGTCTCCGCGCGGCCTCGGCTTCGACGATCTGATCGTAGACTTGCTCCTGGGTCAATAGACTCATCTGGCAGGGTCCTCTTGCTTCTGAAACTGGCGAGGCCACGGAAGATCTTCGACTGACACCGGGTGGCCTCGGCGAGCAAGTATGGCGTATGCTTTTGGCAAGGGTCAAGCGTGGGCTCCGGCAGCCCCGCACCCGCATAAGGAGCACGCAGGATGGGGAGAGAAGAGGCCGTGCGAATCCGGCTTGCGAATGAGGGGGACGCATCCGCGATTGCGGAGCTGGCGAGGGGACTGCTCGACTGGGAGCGGCGGCTCTACCCGGGAATGGGTCCCCTCAGCCGGTGGGCGGGAGAGGCCAGCGAGATCCAACGGCAGATGCGCCTCTCCTCGACACGGTTTCTGGTGGCGGAGCGGGAGGGGATCGTCGTTGGGTATGTCAAAGCCGTCGTGCATCGCCCGCTCGGGGTCGGGGATCGTCTCTCCCTGCGGCGAGTCGCGCGGCGCCTGATCGAGAGCGTTCTGCGGCGACCCCGGCCGACGGTGCTTTCGACGGGTGGGCAGATCGCGGGGATCTTCGTTCGCGAGCGGGAGCGTCGCCTCGGGGTTGGGCGCGACCTGGTCAGAGCCGCGGAAGGCTGGTTGCGGGAACAGGGAATGACCAGCAACCACTTGACCGTGCTCTGCGCCAACGTGGCCGCGCGCGAGTTCTGGGAGACGTGCGGGTACCAGCCGCTCTCACTGACTCTCCACAAGCCCCTGTGTCAACCAACGGGAGAGACGCCCCCGGCTCCGTGAGGGCGCGATGCCGGACGACGACGAGCGGTCTGCGTCAACGAATCAGCTCCGGGGAATCAGCTCCGGGGAATCAGCTCCGGGGAATCAGCTCCGGGGAATCAGCTCCGGGGGATCAGCTCCGAGAGCCCTGCTGCTGGTACCAGGCCAGCGTTCGGCGAAGCCCTTCAGCGACTCCC
>JBEIJP010000581.1:0-2580 GCA_040380245.1 Acidobacteriota bacterium
GGGAGAATCGAAGTCGAGCGGCTGGTCGTCCCGCCAGTCCTTCATTTCGAAGACCTCGACGCCGTAGCGCTCGACCTGGGCGCGCTGATGCGCGGTCATGGTCCGGATGCCAATCTGCACGAGCCGTTTGACCAGCCCCTCTTCCATAATCCGCGCGAAAGGGCAGGCGTGTGAGTAGCGATTTCCCTCGAAATCTTCGTAGATGTCGGGGTGGGCGTCGATGTGGAGAAGGCTCAAGTCCGGGTAGCGTCTGCCATAAGCGCGCAGGATCGGGTAGGTCACCGCGTGATCCCCACCGAGCGAGAGGACCCGGTGGCCTTGCCCAAGCTCCGTTTCAACGGCCGCTTCGATCTCCTGGAGCGCCTCGGTGGTTCCGCCTGTCAGCGGCAGATCCCCGCGGTCGAAGACCTGGAGCGTGTTGAAGTCGACCCCATTCTCGCACCAGCTGTTGGATGATTCCGCCCGCAGGGACTGCCGGATGAGGGGCGGCGCTTCCGCCGCGCCACGATGCTGGGAGGATTGCTTGTCCCACGGAACTCCCAGCAGAGAGATGGTTGCCATATGTCTCCTTCGCCTGACCCTGCAATGACGCCGGGAGGAGAGATCGTCTCTCCTCCCGGCCGGATGTCCGACCGGGTGTCGGCGAAGAAGCCCGCTCGCTGGAGCGGCCGCTCTGCCTCACCACAGTCAGAAAGAGAGGCGTACCGCTACCTGGAGCTGCCGTGCCGAGGTCACTGTCGAGCGGACTACCCCAAAGGATGAGAGCGGGGCCGGGGCGACCGTCGGCGGCTGGTTCGGGGGATCGGGCGCCCCTCCGAAGACCTGCAGACCCGGCGTCCCAAAATTGGCCCGATTGAAGAGGTTGAAGGCCTCGAGTCGCAGCTGGATCGTGCCGTTCTCGCCGAGCCAGCGGAAGGGCGAGTTCTTGACGGCCGCCAGATCGAAGGTTCGCAGGTTGGGGCCGATGAAGGCGTTCCTTCCCGTCGTTCCGAGCGTGCCGGTTGGCTGCAGGACAAACGCCGTCGGATCGAAGTACCGGTCCGGCTGTCCGAGGATCGCGCTTTCGTAAGTGCGTCCCGGAGCGAGGCTCGGTCGATCCTGCCCGAGGCCCGGTCCTGAGGAGGGGTTCCAGAGCGAGCGCGAACGGTTTCCCGCCAGGAAGACAGTGAGCGGATTGCCGCTCCGCAGCTGGCTGATCCCGATCAGGTTCCACCCGTGGAAGATCGCCCTGGCCGTTCCGCGCAGCCCCCGGGAGAAGGGCAGCTCCCAGCTGGCGTTGACCACCCAGTTGTGCTGGGCGTGAAAATCGGACAAGCCCTTGTTGTAGGCCAGCCCGGGCGGCTCCGGGAAGGCCGAGACCGTCGCGTTGGTGGCGTCCGAGAAGAAGGTCGAGGCCTGCGTCGTGTCGATCGTCCGCGAGAACGTGTAGGACGATTGCAGGTCGATCCCGTGAGAGAGCCGCTTGCGCAGCTCGAAGATCAGGGCGTTGTACCAGGAGTTTCCGTCGCTCTTCTTCAGTTCGATCGTGCTGAAGTTGGGGTTGATCCGCGGCGCCCCTGCCGGAAAGACCCAGGTGCCATCCGGCTGGCGCACCGGGACCACGGTATTGGCGTCGGTATTTCGCCAGAGGTGAAGCCCACGGGTCCCCGCGTAGCCAACGGTCAGGACCGTCTGGAACGGCAGCTGTTGCTGCAGGTTCAGGTTGTAGACGTGGAGATTCGGGTTCTTGATGTTCCACTCGATCGGTCGGATCGAGAGCGTGCCGGCCCGCTCGAAGGGTGGATTGGGGAAAGTTGGGTTGATGATCACCGGGCGCGGCGTGAAGGGCTGGTTGGTGACGGTGACGATCAGGTGCTGCTGGTTGTTGGTGTTGAAATACCAGCCGTAGCCGCCCCGCAGCGAGGTGCGTCCGTTGCCGAAGAGGTCGAGGGCGAAGCCTACCCGCGGTGACAGATTGCGGTTCGTCGGATTCTGGTAGAGCGGTCCGATCGTCACGTTCCGGTCGGTCAGATTGCGCAGGGAGACGTCGCGGTTCTGCCGCTCCTGTGGCAGCGTCGAGTACTCGTAGCGCAGACCCAGGTTGAGTGTCAGCCGATTGTTGACCTTGATGTCATCCTGGATGAAGAGTCCGAAGAGGGTGAATCGCCAGTACCGATCGAACTGCGCCGCCGGCGTCAGTCCGATGAAGCGATTCGGCCGGTTTCCCAGAAAGGCGGCCAGATCCGGAAAGTTGTAGATCCCCAGCGAGAAGGTCGGGTTGACCATGTTCGCCTGGTACCGCTCGGCCATACCGCCAATCTTGAGCAGATGTCGTCCCCGCACGTGCGAGAGCTGTTCGTGCAGGCTGAAGACGTTCTGGGTCAGCTGGACATTGACCGAGCTCTGCGTTCCGAAGCGGGGAATTCCCCCAATGTCGATCGATCCGAGGAGACGTCCCGGCACGAAAGGGGCGACGCTCGCCGGCACATTCGATTCGACGTCCTGCCCGATCCGCGTCCGGCTGAAGCCGAGGCGCAGCGTGTTGATCGTTTGGGACGACTGGACCCAGGTGTGCTCGCCCGTCCCGAACTGGTTGCGCGA
>JBEIJP010000582.1:0-2572 GCA_040380245.1 Acidobacteriota bacterium
AGGGTCAGCACGACCCCTTCGCGACTGAAACTGGCGGAGGCGTCGCGTCCTTGCAGAAAGTAGGCGGTGCGCGAGCGGCCGGGAGCCTCGCCCGTGGCGGCTGGGTTCTCGATGAACGAGAGCGGGATGGCTCGCAGTCGGGAACTCCTGGCCAGATCTGCCGGGCCAGTCGGGCGGGGGCCAGGTTCCGTCGCCCCTCCGGCATCGAACGGGCGGAACCGTGCAGCCAGCAGCAGAAGGAGCGCCAGAAGGGAGACGACGACTCGGGCTCTGATCAGGGGGTGTGGCTTGAACATCTCGCTCCTCTTGCTTCTCAGTGGCGCTGGCAGGCGCCGGCGACGTGCCGGACTCCTGTCGGGGAGTCATGATCGGTCTCTTTCCGGTTAGGGCGACAGACCACGAGTTGAAGGCACTCTTCCGGGCAGGCTCAACGACCTCTAACACTGCTCACGTGACCGGTTTCTCGTCGGTGAGGCCTGATCTCCCTCTCGAGACCTCGTGTTAGCCTGGATGCCTTGACTTCATAACCGATACTTTTGACAAAATCAGCTCATCCTTCTTTCGCGTATCAGACCTCTATCGAATCGGCGAGCGAGACTCCGCCTCATATTGAGGACTTTCCAGTCTGCTGGCTCTCCCGTGCCGATTGGGAGATGAGGCGGCGACTCGTGTATGCTGTGGATCTTCGAAGCAGGGAATCCCTTCCGGTGGGGGAGGGAAGAGGCAAATACAGGATGGAGCAACGGGGATGAAACGTTTTGAGAACCAGGTAGTCTGGATTACAGGGGCCTCGTCGGGGATTGGGGAGGCGCTGGTCTACGCCTTTTCGCGGGAGGGGGCGCGGGTCATCCTCTCGTCGCGACGGCCGACCGAGCTCGAGCGGGTAGTGCGGCAGGCTCCGGGCCCGGCGGAGCGTCTGCACGCTCTCCCGCTCGACCTCAACGACCTCGCCGCGCTGCCGGCCCGGGCGGCGGAGGCGGCAGCGGTCTTTGGGCCGATCGACATCCTCGTCAACAACGGGGGGATCGGGCAGCGCTCGGCGGTCGAGGAGACCGACCTGGCGGTCGATCAGGCGATTATGCAGACCAACTACTTCGGCACGATCGCCCTCACCAAGGCGGTGCTCCCCTCGATGCTCGCCCGTCGCCGCGGCCAGCTGGTGGTGGTCAGCAGCTTGATGGGGTATCTCGACACGCCGCTGCGTTCGGCCTATGCCGCCTCCAAGCATGCCCTTCACGGCTACTTCGACTCGCTGCGCGCCGAGGTGCACAGCCGGCAGGTGCGGGTCTTGATGGTCTGTCCGGGGTATGTGCGCACCGAGATCAGCCTCCACGCGCTGACGGGCGCAGGCGAGAAGCACGGGCGGATGGACCGCCTTCAGGAGAAGGGGCTGCCGCCGGAGGTCTGCGCCGAGAAGATCCTCGCCGCCATCGCGCGCGGCAAGTCGGAGGTCCTCATCGGCCGCGCCGAGGTCCTCGCCGTCTACCTCAAGCGCTGGTTCCCCGGGCTCTACGCACGTCTGGTGCTCGCCACGCGGTAACGAAAGGGCTTTTTGGGCAGGGCAGGGGCGACCCGTTTTCAGATGGGCGCGGGATTGGTCATAATAGCCCTTGCGAGGAACCTTCGAGGGCGACAACGGCAGAGGAGGGCGCGGTGCGGATGGTCAAGGCGAGCGGGCGGAGTCAGGACCGGATCGAGTCTGGGGGAGGTCGGCTGTTTCTGACGGCGAGGTCGCGGATCTGGCTGGCGGGGTTGCTGCTGCCCCTCTCGGCCTGGAGCCACTTCGCGCAGTCGCCTCCCGCGACGACCGCCGCGCAGGAGTCGCGGGCGCGGTTGATGGCCGCCTCCGAGACCTACCGCCAGAGCCTCGAGCGGCTGCTCATCCTCCAGCGGGAGGACGTCGAGCGGGCACAGGCCCAGGTCGCTCGCCAGCGGCAGCTGCTCGGGATGGGGCTAATTGCCCGGCGGCAGCTCGAGACGAGCGAGCTGGCCCTCCAGACCGCGCTTGGGCGACAAGGCGAGACGGCGCGGCAGCTCGATTCGCTCGACCATCTCGTCGCCGAGGTTCAGCTCAGCGATCAACTGGCCCGTCTGGCAGGCCCTGCGTCCGGGGTGGTCGATCTTCCCGGGGTCCGCCTCTTCCGCTTCGTCGGGTCGACCAGGTGGGCGATGAGCGACTGGACCCGGGTCGACGCCTTCTTCCGGTTGCGCTTCGCCAGGCCGCTGCCGGTCAGCGCGATCGGACAGACGGAGACGCACCAGCAACTCGGCTTCGACCACCGCGAAGCGATCGATGTCGCGCTCCACCCGGACAGCGAGGAGGGCCAGGCCGTGCTCGCCTTTCTGCAGGCGGAAGGGCTCTCGTTCATCGCCATCCGCGGCGCGATCCCCGGATCGGCGACTGGGGCCCACATCCACATCGGCCCGCCCTCCCGCCGCACCACTCCGCTCAATGGCGGAAGTGGCGCATCCCGGTGAAGATCATCGCCAGGTTGTGCTGATTGGCGGCCTCGATCACCTCCTGGTCGCGAACGGATCCCCCCGGCTGGATGACGGCGGTGATGCCGTGCTC
>JBEIJP010000583.1:0-2569 GCA_040380245.1 Acidobacteriota bacterium
GTTGAGCGGGGTGATCCTGTGCGCGACGCCCTGGCTGGTGGCTCTGACCTCAAGCTCATCAAGGAACGCCGGCAGGCGGTCGACGGCAGTGATCTCGGCGTCGAGCCGGCTGGCCAGGAGAAGGGTCGATGCGCCGGTGCCGCAGCCGAGATCGGCGATCTTCCATCGGCGTGAGCGGTCGAGCCCGGCCATCTCCATCGCCCGTCGGGTCTCCGCCTCACCGCCGGGCCCCTGCCGTTCCGCGGGCCGGTGAAGGTCGATCAGCAGTTGTCGGTTGTCGATTGCCATTCTCTGGAAGATCGGCCGTCCAACCAGTCGCCTCGCGGCGGGGTGGATTTAGCCCCGCGTGTCCCGTTCGAGGGTCAGCCAGCGGCGGCAGCCAAAGGTGTGGAACCACCGCTCGGTGATCACCCCTTCGCGATTCTCGCGCATGAAGGCGCGATCGAGATCGCGCGCCTCCTCCTCGGTGATCGAGTCGGGAACGACCGGGATCTCGCCGTGAATAAACTCCTGGATCGGGCGCGGTCCGCAGTGGGGGCAGGGAATTGGGATGTTCATCCGTCTCTTCTCCTCAATGAGTGCCCGCCGAGCCGCGATCGGCCATCGTCCGATCCCTGGCGAAGCGGTCGAGCGCGAAGGGGGCAATCATTGCCGGTGTGCGGCCGGTCGCGATCAACTCGGCCATCTGCTCGCCGCCGGCCGGGATCGCCTTGAAGCCCCACGTTCCCCAACCGGTCGTCACGTAGAACCCATCGACCCCCGTCTCACCCATCACTGGGGAGTAGTCCGGGCTCATATCGCAGATCCCTGTCCACTGGCGCAGGATTCGCAGGTCGCGCAGGAAGGGGAGCAGCGTCATCGCCCGGAAGGAGCAGCTCTGCAGAAAATGGTAGCCCGACTGGTACGAGTAACTCGGCTGGCGATCGATCTCCGCGCCGATCAGCATCTCGCCGCGCGCGGTCTGCGAGACGTAGAAGAGCAGGTTCGACGAGGCGACGATCTGATCGAAGGCGAGTTGATAGTGGTTGGTGACGAAGGCCTGCAGCGGATGGGTCCGGATCGGGAGCCGCACGCCAGCCTGCGCAGCGAGGGCCGTGACGTGTCCGCCGGTCGCCGAGAGGACCAGCCCGGCGGCGATCGGCCCGCGATCTGTCTCGACGCCGACGACCCGCTCGCCGTCGCGGAGCAGCCCGGTGACGGCGAGTCGCTGGTGAACGTCGACGCCGTGGCGCATCGCCCCCTCGGCGAGCGCCCAGACGACGCGATCGTGGCGCGCCGTCGCCCCGTCGAGATGGTAGGACGCTCCGAGCACCGGCCAGACGCCGCCGCCCGTCAGGTCCATTCGCGGACAGATCTCGGCGATCTCGCGCGGCGTGACAAACTCTGTCCGCGCGCCAAAGGCGGTGTTGACCTCGGCGCGTGCCCGCTCCGCCCGCACTCCCGCCTCGGTATGCGCGACCCAGAGCAGGCCTTTCCGCTGGTGCATCATCCAGCGCCCTGTCTCCGCCTCCAGTTGCTGGTAGAGCTCGAGGCTCCGCTGGTAGAAGCGGACCGCCTCCGGAATCCCGTAGTTGGAGCGGATGATCGTCGTGTTCCGCCCCGAGTTCCCGGCGCCGATATACTTTCGCTCGATGACGGCGACATTGGTGATCCCGTGGCGAGTGGCCAGGTAGTAGGCGGTGGCGAGGCCGTGACCGCCCCCGCCGACGATGACGACGTCATAGGCCCGTTTCGGCTCTCGCCACGTCAGTTCGACTCTGCGCTCGACAAATTCGTTCATCGCATCCGCTCCGCTAAATCGGCGGCGAAGGGGGCCGCGGTGACGAAGAGGACCCGGTCGGACTCCAGCCAGAGCTTGACCGGCAGCCCGGCGACCATCCCCTGGGCAAAGGCCGGCCGCGCCTTCGGCACCTCCCACTCACAGGTCTGTGTGAGAAATTCCAGGGCCGCCTCGGCCGTCCGCCAGACGCCGGCAAAGCCCCTCTCGTCGACGACGATCGCGTGCGGATCGTCGCTGACGACCCTCTCGGCCACCTCCGGCGCATCTCCGATGATCAGCAGTTCGTCGGCCGCCAGCCGCATGAGGATGCCGTCTCGCAGGTCACTCAACCTGTCGAGCGCCGCCGGCCTCGCGACGATCCGTCTCCCACAGAGCCTCTCAACCACGGGCTCGCCCTCCTTCCGGATCGTAGAATGGCGTCGCGGTGCGGCGGGCCGGTCGGCCGCCGATCGTCACGTCCTCCGGCAGCTCCCCGTCCAGAAGGTTGAGCCAGCCGAGCATGACGCTCTGGCCGAGCGTCGGCGACCAGGTGCTCGACGTGACGTAGCCCGCGTACTGCCCCTCGTGCCAGATCACCGCCCCTTCCGCCGGCGCCTCTCCCTCCATCACGAAGCCGACCAGTTGCCGGTTGAGCGGGACCCGGTTGGTTCGCTGCACGGCGACCTTTCCGACGAAGTCGGTCTTGTCGAGCCGCACCGCCCACTCGTGGTGGAGCCGGCGCGGCGTCGAGTCGAAGTCGGTATCCTGCCCGACGATGAGGTGCCCCTTCTCGAGCCGCAGCTTGAGCAA
>JBEIJP010000584.1:0-2566 GCA_040380245.1 Acidobacteriota bacterium
GATGTCTCACGCGAAGACGCGAAGACGCAACGGGGGCGGTCGGAGAGAGGAGATAGAAAAGAGGAGAGGACCTTTGGGGGGTGGCCCGGGGCTGGGGGGCTATGCGGGATTTCTCACGCCAAGACGCCAGGGGGGAGATCGATCAGCGTCCTCTTCGCCTCTGTTCACCCCCCGTCCTTTGAAAATCCTCCTTGACAGATTGGCGATGTTAAATATTATTGACATTATGTCAATTACACATTCCATCCTTGAGTCGACTTCGCACCGCGAGCGGGCGGCCTGGCTTCAGCTGGTCGCCCTGGGCGTCTCGTACGGTCCCTACTTCACCCTGATGGCGCTGGATCCGCCCACGGCGCCGCTTCCGGATCTGCGGACAATGGGCGCCTTCGCCGTGACAGTCATCGTGCAGGTCGTCGTCCTGGCGGTGGGGCACGCCTGGCTCGCCCTGGTGCGGCCGGAGGAGGCCCGGGCCCGAGCCGATGAGCGCGATCGGGCGGTCGAACTGCGCTCGATGAAGATCGCCTATCTCGTCCTGATCACCGGGATGATCCTCGTCGGCGTGGTCATGCCCTTCTCCTCGAGCGGCTGGAAGCTGATCAACTCGGCGATTGGCGCTATCGTCCTCGCCGAGATCGCCCACTACGGCCTTGTCGTCTGGAGCTATCGTCGGGGGTGGAGTGCGTAGCCCATCCCCCCAGCGACGCATCACCAACCAGATCCGCACTCTTCGCTTCCTCCACGGCGAGATGACCCAGGCCGAGCTTGGCGAGCGTATCGGCCTGACACGGCAGACCGTCGCGGCCATCGAGGCGGGCAAGTACTCCCCCTCGCTCGAAGCGGCGTTCCGGATCGCCGAGGTCTTTGGCAAGCGCCTCGACGAGGTCTTTCACTGGGAGACGACTGATCCACCCGGCGGGAAGGCCTGAACGGGAAGAGCCTCGCAGGGGCCGTGAGGGTCTTTGATCTCGATAAGGCTGTTTTCAATTGAATATGCAGACAAAATCCTTGAGCGAAATCACCCAGCAGGCGCTTGCGCTGCTTACGAAAGAATTGGGAGTTGTGGACAGCGTGCGCTTCCTCAATCAGTTTACGGCAGGGTACGGTGATTATACGCTGGAACGCGACAATCTGTTTGCAGACCTGACGCTCGATGAGATTCTCTCTGCAATCAGAAGTCGACCTCACCCTGTTTCAGATCTCGCCGCTGAGTGAGTGGGCTGACATTGACACCGATCGTTCAACCGATTCTTCCTATCGCAATGTCAGCTGGAACTCCGGCTACAAGGTCAAGGCTCAGATCGACCCGACGAAGAAGATCTGGTACGGCAAGATGAGTATTCCGATTGGGAAGATCGATCACCGTGCGGCCGCGATCGGCAACACCATGCGGATCCACTCTTCTCGCATTGAGAGACCGGGCCGCGAGCGTGGCAATGGGCCACGGCGCCAATCGATCGCCCGGAAACCAACCAGTCAGGTGGTGGAGAGCCATCCCCACCACCTGACCAATCGCTACCTCTTGTCCCACGGATCACTGCTCAACCCGTTGAGATCCCACATCACATTGCCGCTCAGAACGGTCATTTCACAGGTCAGCCGCTGATTTCCCGATCGCACGAATCGGTCGGAATCGACAAACCCGAACTTGCCACGCTCGAGACGAAAGATGGCCACATCGGCCGGCGCACCGACAGAGAGATGGCCAAGCTTTTCGCGGCGAATGTATTGAGCCGGATTCCAGGTCGATTTGAGGACCACCTCCGACAATGGCATCTTCAGGTTGATCATCTTCGACATGACATTGACGATATCCTTCATCCCGGCGTTCATACTGCCGGTATGGAGATCGGTCGAGATCGAGTCGGGAATGAAGCCCTGCTCCATCGACGGTACCGCGTACCGCCAGATGAAGCTTCCAGCGCCATGGCCGACGTCGAAGATGACCCCCCGCTTCCTGGCCTCGAACAGATAGGGGCGGACACGGCCCTTCTCGTCGATGGTTGGATCGAATTTGCGCCACATGTGGGTGTAGATGTCGCCCGCGCGCATCTTCTTGAGGTAGAACTCTTCGTGTGGTCGTTCGGGAACGACGATGCCATAGTCGACCATCACCGGCAGGTTGGCCATTCGGCCGGCTTCCAGGACGCGGTCGACCGCGCTCCAGTCGGGGCCGGCGTAGTGGGCCGTCTTAAAGCCGACGACCGTATCGGGATACTTTTTGGCGATGGCGGCGGCGGCCTTCGAGTCCATCGAACTGACGTCCTGTTCGTTGTCGCCGTTCATGCCGTCCCCGACGATGTTGACGAAAGCGAAGACCCGGGTCTTGAACCGGTCGATGACTCGCTGCTTGAAGTCTTCGAAGTTCCTCCAACCGGAGCTTCCAGCGTCGGCCATGGTGGTCGTGCAGGCCCGAAAGCTGAAACCATCGGGGTAGACGCTCTGATCGCCCGTCAGGCTCTTGAGGCCGGTGCCGGTGTAGAGATGGACGTGCATGTCGACCAGGCCGGGCGTGACATAGAGACCGCTGGCGTCGACCACTCTAGCGGCAAGCCCCGGATCGATCGAC
>JBEIJP010000585.1:0-2565 GCA_040380245.1 Acidobacteriota bacterium
ATGCCCGCCGCCACCGGAGCCCTCCTCTGGGAACGAACCTCCTACGAGGGGACCGTCTACGATTATCGCCACAAGCGCGGCAACTATGCCGCCCCGAGCCCCATCACCGACGGCACCTACGTCTACACCTACTTCGGTTCGGAGGGAGTCTACTGCTATGACTTCAAGGGCCGACTCGTCTGGAAGCGCTCGATCGGTCCGATCGGGACGGTCGGAATGGGGGTGGGCACCTCGCCCGTCCTCCACGAGAATCTCTTGATCCTCCAGGCGGACCAGGAGTTCGATGGCAGCAACTCCTTCATTCTCGCGCTCGACAAGAAGACCGGTCGGGAGGTCTGGCGCAAGGCCCGGCCCGTCCAGAGCAGCTGGTCGACGCCGGTCCTGGTGCGAACCGCGGAGCGAACCGAACTGGTCACCAGCGGGAACGAGTGGCTGATCGCCTACAACCCCTCAACCGGAGCCGAGTACTGGCGAACGACGGGGCTCAAGAGCCACGCCATCGCCACGCCGCTCGTCGGGGAGGGGCTGGTCATCTTCGCTTCCGGGTTTCCCTCGAAGGTCATGATCGCGGTCCGCCCTGGCGGTCAGGGCAATCTGGACGGCACCGACCGCATCGTCTGGCGCTACCAGAAGGGCACCGCCTACGTCCCCTCTCCCATTCTCTATCAGGGCCACGTCTACCTGATCAGCGATGCGGGTATTATGACCTGCCTCGACGCCAGGACCGGCGCTGTCGTCTATGAGGGAGGACGCGTTCCGATCGCCACCAAGTTCTACGGCGCCTCCCCAGTCGCCTTCGATGGCAAGATTCTCCTGACCAGCGATGACGGCGACACCTTCGTCATCAAGGCCGGGCCGAAGCACGAAGTGCTCGCCACCAACCCGATCGGCGAACCGACCCGAACCTCCCTGGCGATCGCCAATCGCCGACTCTACCTGCGCAGCGAAAAGCACCTCTACTGCATCGAGTCCACCCCGTCTCCCAAGGGAGGGAAGGCCGACTAACCCCGCTCGGGGAAGGTTTCAGGATTGGGCAGGAAAGAGCGATCGATGGTCTGGGGCGGCTGGCAAGGGCCTCCCAGACCATCTTCGTCAGCGCCGAACATTCGGATTACGGGCGCGAACCAGTGGAGGGAGCCGGACGGCTCATCGCCTCGAAGAAGGAGGCGGGGAGCGTCAACCGAAGGAGGACATCCGTGCCCTGCAGCGTGAAGCGAATCTGGTCGAGCACCTGATTGAGGGATGTTCGCCCGGAAGCGGCGGGCTCCCCCGAGGAACCCAGGAGTGCGCGCGCCAGATTGAGCAGCCCCTTCAACCCGAGATTGAGTTCCGCCGCCTCTTTTGGGTCCCTCGTGGGGAAGACCGCCTCCAGCATCAGCACCAGCGAACGGGTCAGATCGAGCTCCCCCCGGATCGTCTCCACCTGCGCCAGGGAACGGAAGAGGTCCCCCTGAGTGGCGGCCTCCTCCCGAAGCCCGTCGGGCAATTGCAGCGTAAAACGGATCAGGGAGGCGGCTCGCGTCAGGCGCAGCGCCGCGAGAAAATCCCCCTTCGGCCGCCCCCCCGCAGGGGTGGCAGGGGTGGCAGGGGTGGCAGGGGTGGCAGGGGTAGCCGAAGTGGTTGAAGCCGGTTTGGACATCCGCTCGACCAGTGCCTGGACGGCGGAGAGGTTACCGAGCGCAAGACGCTGGTCTCCGAGAGGAGCGACCGTCAACTCCTCGGTCGAGAGGACCAATGGCCCAAGCGAGACGGGCTGAACCGGCGTCAGAATGGTGAGAAGGTCGACTCCGGCGCGGGTCTCACGGCGGAAGGCCAGCTGGTTGGCGCGGAGAAGTGGTTCCAGCTTCGCCAGATCGAGGTCGAGCCCCCCGACGAGAAGCACTCCCCCCGCCTGAAGCCCCTGCAGGGAGAGCGCCAGGACACCCTCACGGGCGTTGGCAGGGTTGAGGCCGGCGGCAGTGGCCAGGGCCCCGAGCGAAACGGCCAGGGTGTCGATCCCGCCGATCTTTCGCTCCGCCAGGCCCGGAATGGTCTCGGCAAAGATCCGTCGCAGGTCGACCAGCGCCACCAGATCCGCCGGTGGAGCCAGGGCCAGGAGCCGCTCCTGAGCGGGGGTCAGGCCAGTGGCCAACGCCGACGCCTGCGGCGCCTGAACGGCCCTCGCGGCGTGCACGTCTCTCTCGCTGATCCCGCGCCCACTCGATAAGATCGCTCCCAGGACGAGAACCACTCCCACTCCCCGCACCAGTCTACGTCGATATTCCACAATCTTCCTCCCCAGGCTTCCCACCTTGACCTGACTCTTTGTCTTCCTCATCCGCTGGCCCATCCGCTGGCCCATCCGCTCGCTCTCCGATTCACCCTCCACGGTCAGACGATCATCGAAGAGAACCCCACACAGGAGAAACTGAACAGCCCCTCTGAGGATTCGCGCCCTGCCTGACGACGCGGCGTTCCCTCCAATCGAAAGTGGAGAGTTGACTTCCCGAAGGGGTTCACAGTAGCCTCCTTCGAAGAGACAACCACGACTATAGCAAACTCGCTTTCTCACTCTCTCTGTCTCTC
>JBEIJP010000586.1:0-2561 GCA_040380245.1 Acidobacteriota bacterium
CGCGCAAAGAGCGTCTGGCCATCGACCGTCTGGATGAGCATCCCCCACCGCGCTCCCGCGAATCGGGGATGCTCGATCCATTCGTGGATCTGCCTTCGCAACTCCTCGACGGTGCGCGGAGCGGTGCTGGTAGTTTGACGGCCAACGGCCGGTTGGGCCATAACCCATCCCGCCCCTGCCAGCAGCCCTGCCCAGATCACCAGGGAGAGCATTCCTCTGCTCCGCGCTTTCGACCTGATCATTCAAGCTCCCTTCCTCTAGCGCCGACCCGGGGTCCCTTTCCCTGGCACGATCGTCATCTCTCGAATCAGTTCGCTGGCGCCGGCAAACTTCTCCAGGAGAAAGAGCATATACCGAATGTCGACCGCCAGCGTGCGGTTCGAAGCCGGGTCGAAGTTGAAATCCCCTCCCAGTCCTTCGTAGTTGCCGTCAAAGGCGATCCCGATCACCTCTCCTCGACCGTTCATCACCGGGCTGCCGGAGTTTCCCCCGGTGATATCGTTGGTCGTCAGGAAATTGACAGGGACATCCTTCAAGCGCGGATCGACGTAACTGCCAAAGTCACGCTTCTCGTAAAGCGCGCGGAGGGCAGGGGGAGCGTCAAATGGCTCGACGCCGGTGTCCTTCTCGAGAACCCCGCGCAGGCTGGTCTGCCAATCATAGGTGACGGCATCCCGCGGCGCGTATCCCCGGACCTGGCCGTGCGTCCAACGCAGCGTGAAGTTGGCGTCCGGGTAGTACGGGGACTTTCTCATTTCGAGGAGGCCCCGCACATACTCCGGCCGCAGCTGCAGGATCTTCCCGTTGAACTGGCGGGTCTTCTCGGTCAGTGGGCGGCTCAACTCGCTCAGCTGGCCGGCCAGCCGCAGGATTGGATCTTCGATGGCTTTGAGTTCGCTGAGCGGGAGTTGCAGCAACTTCTCCGCTTCGGAAAAATCCCGGAAGCGGCTCTTGGAGATTGCCTCGTTGGCATACTCCGCTTCCGCTTTGCGGCGGTCCGCCCCGCTCTTTCCCGCAAAGAGTGCTTCGATCGCCGGGATTCGCTGATTCTCGGGCAGTTCAGCGGCCAGCGCCAGCGCCCCGGCGAGTCGTCGGCTCTCCGTCTGAGGATCACGCGATCCCCAACTCCGGTTGAGTTGCGACATTCCCAACCGAATTTGCTGTTCGCTGAACTGCGGCATCCTCTCCGCTGCCGGCTTCTCGGCCTCGGCAGCCCGCGCATGGGCGAACTCCATCGCCCGCATCAAATCCCCTGTCGCCAGGATCTCATTGATGACTGACTGTTGCGGGCCGAATGAGTTGAGTTCGTCATACAGGGCTTTGATCGAGGGAAGAACGGATCCATACTTCACTTTCCGGGCCGGGTCCGCGTCGATCCATTTCTGGAAAGCCTCCTCTTCCGCTCGTCGCTTGGCGACAAGGCCCATCCGCTTGAGGCCCTGTACCGTTCCCTCGAAATTCTTGAGAGAGTTGCTCAGCCCAAAGATCGTATCGGCGAGTCGAATCCGCATCTCCGGGTCCTGTTCGCCCAATTTGGTCAGGGCCTCGATCCGTTGCCGCAAAGACTTGATCTGTGCCGGCAACTGGACCCGTTGGTTGTAATCGATGGAGTAGGACTCTCGGTAGCGGGTTGTCCGTCCAGGGTAACCGAGCACCATGGCGAAGTCACCCTCCCGAATTCCGCCAACGTTGAGCGGAAGGAACTTCTTCGGCTTGTATGGGATGTTCTCGGGATGCAGTTTCGCCGGCGTTCCGTCTTTGTCGACATAAGCGCGGAGCAGCGCGAAGTCGCCACAGTGGCGGGGCCATTCAAAGTTGTCTGGATCGCCTCCGTAGTACCCGATCGATTTGGGTGGGGCGTAGACGAGCCGCACATCCCGGATGATCTGGTAGGTGTAGAGAAAGAATTGATAACCACCTGTCGCTTCGAGCACCTGGGCTCGGATGTCTTCCCGGCCAGACTGGGCGGCCTGCGCCAGCTCGTCTTGCCGTTTGGTCAAAGCCGCTGCCCGCTCGGCCGGCGCCATCTCGGGAGTGACCGCCGAGACCACCTTTTCGGTAACATCCTCGTAGCTGAGCGTGATCCCAATCGAGTAGTTGCGGGCTGGGATCTCCTCCTGTCGGGTCTTCGCGAGAAAACCCTGCTGGATATAGTCGTTCTGGGGAGTACTCGCCGCCGTGACCGCCCCAAAGGCGACGTGGTGATTGGTGAGGATCAGCCCGTCCGGAGAGATGAAAGCGCCTGTTCCTCCGACGCTGATCTGAACGATGGCGTCTTTGAGACTGGGCGCGGCAGGGTTGTAGATCTCCTCCGGCTTCAATTCGAGTCCACGCTTCCGCAGTTCATTGAGCGGCAGTTTGGAGATCGACCCGGGAAGCCACATTCCCTCGTCAGCCCAACTCCCAAACGGCGAGACCAGGAGGCTGAGAATAAGCAGACAGGTCAGGATGGTCGTGCGAGGCTTGATAGACAAGATCACTCCTTTGCTAAACGTTGATGGTTCCATTTTATTCTGGCCCAATTCGGCCCAATTCGGCCCAATTCGGCCCAATTCGGCCCA
>JBEIJP010000587.1:0-2553 GCA_040380245.1 Acidobacteriota bacterium
CCAACCTCTTCCCGGCCAACCTCGCCGATCTGTTGGGGGTCAATCCGGCCTACAACCAGACCCAGGCGATCTATGCGCTGACCGTGCCGCGTTCGCTTGGTGGAGAGAACTTCTACAACTACGGAAACGACTGGACCAGCGTCATCTTCGAGATGTCGACGCTCGGAACGGCGGCGTGCAGCACGGTGCAGGCGTATAACCCGCTCTGCCACATGTTCATGCAGCCGCAGTGGGGAACGCTCGGCACGTGGAGTTCGATCGGCAACGCCGATTACCACGGCGGAACGGTCTCGCTGCGTCAACGAATCGGCAGCTCGATCACAGCCGACTTCAACTATACCTTCGCGAAGTCGTTCGACGACGCGTCGGGGTTGATGACCGAAGGCGTCTCTTCGGGAAGGGCCTTCATCGTCAATCCGTTCCGGCAACGGGACAACTACTCGGTCTCGGACTTTGACGTCCGGCACGTCATCAATTCGAACATCGTCTGGCAGCTGCCCTTCGGCCGCGGCCAGAAGTTCGGGGGAGGCATCAGCCGCTTCGCCGATGCGGTGTTGGGCGGCTGGCAGTTGTCGAGCATCATTCGGTACAACTCGGGGTTGCCGGTCTTCTCGCCCTACGACGACGCGCGGTGGGCGACCAACTGGAACGTGCAATCCAGCGCGGTGCGGACTCGTCCGGTCGACACGTGCCCGGTTCGGGGAGGGGCGCTCTTCGGCTGCAACACGCTGGAAGCGTTCCAGAGCTTCCGCAACCCACTGCCGGGAGAGACAGGGGATCGCAACGTCTTCCGCAACGTCGGAACGGTCAACACCGATCTCGGCATCGGCAAGTCGTTCAAGATGCCCTACAGCGAGAAGCATAACCTGCAGCTCCGCTGGGAGGTCTTCAACCTCTTCAACTACCAGGCGATGGGTGCGTTCGATACCAGCCGCAGCGGTCTCGGTATTCCGCTCGATCCTGGCAACAAGCAGCCCCCGGTCAACTGGACGCGCTACACGGGCATCCAGGGATCGCCGCGCTTCATGCAGCTCTTCCTCCGCTACAGCTTCTAACGAAGCGGAGAAGGTTGTCGAAAAAAGGAGGCCTCACGGCCTCCTTTTTTCATGCGGGGTGCGACGGGAGACGGTCGAGGGTCCGGAAACGGACGGGGAACTGGTTTTTCTCGTCAGCGGGATGGGAGTCGACGTCGACCTCGCGCCACTCGCTGGGGCTCCACGGGGGGAAGAAGGTGTCGGCGGGTCCATCGGTGGCGACTTCGGTGAGGTAGAGACGATGGGCGAGCGGCAGTGTCAGTCGGTAGAGTTCCGCGCCGCCGCCGATAAAGAGCTCCGTCTCACCGTGCTGTTCGGCGAGGGCGAGGCCCTCGTCGAGGGAGCGGACGAGGAAGCAGTCCGGAGCCGGGGGGAGCGAATACTCGCCCTGCCGGGAGAGGACGATGATCCGGCGCCCGGGGAGGGGGCGACCGATCGACTCCCAGGTGCGTCGTCCGATGAAGAGGTGATGGCCCATGGTGAGGGCGCGAAACCGCTGGAGGTCGGCCTGCAGGCGCCACGGAAGCCGGGCCTCAAAGCCGATTCCACGCTGTCGGTCCAAGGCTACAATCAGGGAGATGCGCATGGGAGACTCCGGAAGGGTTCTTCTCAGGAAGGACGAGTCGGTCTATGATCGATGCCAGCTCGCGCCGACGAGCGTACCACCGCACACGTCAGGGAGAGGGGAGACAGGATCATGAAACTTGTTCCAATCGGATTGCTGACCGGGCTGTTGCTCGGGGCGGTGCTGGGCCCGGGCCAAAGCTCAGGACAGACCCAGGGGCCTGCCGGAGCCAACTACGACGAATCGAAGGTCGGATCATACACCCTTCCCGACCCGTTGGTCATGGAGAATGGTCGGAAGGTGGCCACAGAGCGTGACTGGCGGAAGAGGCGGGAGGAGCTGCTCTGGCTCTTCGGCGAGCACGTCTATGGCCACACGCCGATGGGCGCGCGGCGGGCGAGGATCGTCGTCGAGGAGACCGGGCGGGATCCGCAGGCGCTGGGTGGGCGGGCGGTCCGGATCGAGCAGACCCTCTGGCTGGCGGGACGACGCGACCGGCCCCTCTGCCACCTGCTGGTCTACCTCCCGGCAGCGCGTTCTGGTCCCGTGCCCGTCTTTCTCGGGATGAACTACTGGGGCAATCAGAGCGTCCACGAGGATCCATCGATTCGACGCTCGACGGCCTGGATGCGCGCGGACGAGGAGGGGCGGGTCATCGACCATCGCGCGACCGAGAAGTCCCGGGGACGGGCGGCCTCCCGCTGGCCCCTCGACCTGATTCTCGAAGAGGGCTATGGCGTGGCAACGGTCTACTACGGCGACCTCTTTCCGGACCATGCGGCAGGGCGTGCCGAGTCGATCCTGCCGCTCTTCGACGAGCGGGAAAAGCGGAAGGAAGCCAGGCAGGGGGCCGAATGGGGAGCGATCGGCGCCTGGGCGTGGGGGCTCAGTCGGGCCCTGGACGCGCTGATGCAAATGCCGGAGGTCGACGCGCGCAAGGTGGCGCTCCACGGC
>JBEIJP010000588.1:0-2553 GCA_040380245.1 Acidobacteriota bacterium
CGACCTCGGCTCGGCCGCCACGTTCCTCTCGATCGCGGTCAGCCCTCGCCTGGAAGAGGTTGGAGAGGATGGGGATTGCCCCGATGAGAGCACGAGCGGTGGAAGGTGCGCGACGATCCGGCTGACCGATATCTATCAGGCGATCGATGAGGTGTGGGAGATGCGCCGGATCCATCAGGTGGCTGCCGTGCAGTGGCAGCTCGGGGTCTCGCCCCCGACGGCGGAATGCGACCAGACCTTCTCGGTTCTCCGGGGAACCATCGACCAACTTCGAGCCGCGGGGATCGCCACCATAGTCGATGGCGAGGAGTTCCGCGCGCCGGCCTGCCTGTCGAACACCATCGATCCACGGCGTGTCGGTCCCGTTCAGTTGTCTGCTGACGAACTGGCAGCGATGTTTGCGATCGCCCGGCAGAAGAGTCCCCACGCCAGCGTAGAAGAGATTGTCATGGCGCTCACCTCGCCCGCCGCGATCGGCTCGGCAGCGCATTTCAGCAAAGGCGTGAGCGGACTGAACTTCGCCAGAGCCCTCGAACAGATCGGAATCGGCCCTGGCAACCAACCAGGAGCAAGTGAAGAGAATACCCACCTCACGCTGCAAACGACCCCCACCGATGTCCTCGCGACCGCTGTCTCGACAACGCAGGTTGAGCTGGTCTGGACCGACAACTCCTTCAATGAAATCGGATTCCTGATTCGTCGGCGCGCGGGAGTCGATGGGCCCTGGCTGGTTCTGTCAACGGTCGGAACCAACGCCACTTCTTTTCGGGATCTGAGCGTGATGCCAGGGCAGACCTACTTCTACACTGTCACGCCAGTAACGATGACGGGGGAGGCCCCCAGCTCCACGGAAGTCAGCATCGCGATGCCGATCTTCTCGTTCGTTCCGGTTGGCGTGGGACAAACCGTCAGCGGGTCCGTGGTGATTGGCCGCTCCCAGTTCTACCGAATCAGCGTTCCACAGGGCGTCCTGCAGCTGCTGATCCAGACGAGCGGAAGCGGCAATGTCGATCTCTTCACGAGCCGCGGGATCCAACCAAACCGGAACAACGCGGACTGCCGTTCGGTCAATGACACGACCGCGGAACGATGTGTCTTCTATGCGCCCACTCAAGGCGACTGGCATATTCTGGTCTTCGGAAACTCCCGAGCCTCCAACAATTTCCTCCTGCACGTCAGCTACATTATGGGGATCCGGACAGACGTTCCAAGCGCACCGTCCAATCTCCAGGCGGCAGCCAACTCCAGTTCGCAGGTGGAACTTCGCTGGACGGACACCTCGACCAACGAACTGGGCTTCATTGTGTTGAGAAAAACGGGGATCAACGGAACCTGGGGGGAGATTGCCAGGGTGGGGGCAGGCATCACCACCTTCCTCGATACGGGACGTGACCCGGACCTCCTCTACATCTACCAGGTCATCGCCGTCAACTCGACGGGGTCCTCCCCCCCCTCGAACGAAGCGAGAGCCACGACCCCCGGGGCGCTGACCGCTCGCCCGAATCCCCCCACTGGACTGACAGCGGGAGCGCCGACTCCCTCCGTTGTCAACCTGCAGTGGGTCGACAACTCCAGCAACGAGCAGGGATTTCGGATTCGACGTCGAACCGGAAACAGTGAGCTATGGGCTGTCATTGCGACAGTCAATCCCAATGTCACCTCGTTTCAGGACTTGCGGGTCTTTCCCGAGACGACCTACTTCTATTCGGTCACGGCGTTCAATACCGCCGGCGAGTCAGGGGCGTCGAACGAGGCGAGGGTAACCACCATTGGCGGGAGTGCAGGGGGCAATCTCTCCGCGATTCCGCTCAACCTGCAAGTCACGGCCATCTCGACGGGCCAGGTCGTTTTGAAATGGATGGACAACTCCTTCAACGAGCTGGGATTCCGTGTGCGCCGCAAGGTGGGGCTCAACGGAAACTGGAACATCATTGCCGTCCTCGGGCCAAATGTGACCGAGTTTCGTGACGAGTCTCTGATCCCCGGCAATGAGTATGTCTACCAGATCAGCTCGTTCAACACGACGGGAGACTCGCCCGGCTCCAACGAGGTTGGCATCCAGCTCCCGATCAACGCCTTCTTTCTCCTCAACAATGGGATTCCGATCAATCACACAGTGGGGCAGGATCGGGCGCTCTTCTACCGGATCCACGTCCCGATCGGCGCGACCGAGTTGCTCGTTCAGACGAAAGGGGGAGGCAGCAACGCGCTCTTTGTCCGCTATGGGCTGCAACCGAGCAACTTGTACTTCAACTGCCGATCGCTCTCCAACACGAGCAATAACCGCTGCCTCTTTCCCAATCCAACCCCAGGGGACTGGCACATCATGGTCTCGAGCACGACGCTTCTTGGAAGCAACTACAACGTTACGGCGACATACGTCATGGATCCGATCTTAGGCCGTGTGGAGCCCAGCGAAGGGGCAGCCGCTCCGCCGAAGTAACGCGGAGAGCATCCTTGCCTCGCTCGATCCATCAGGAGAGTGGCGAAGAGGTCGAAGGCCGGTGAGAGCATCCACGCACTGACCGGCCTTCGTTCATGTCAGATGTCAGC
>JBEIJP010000589.1:0-2553 GCA_040380245.1 Acidobacteriota bacterium
AGATCCGCGCTTTTCGCGGCGCCCATCAGCACCACTACGAGGCACTTCTCCGCTACAAGGAGAGTGACGCGAAACTGGACCTCGTCGGCAGCAACAAGATTGGCACCCTTGATCTCGATCTGATCCAAATGACCTTCCCGGACGGGGTTACCACTGTTTATGAGATCAGCCGGCGAAGCGGCCATATCCTCTATCTCAACTATGAAGAGACTCCAGCCGGCGCCACCACCCCCATCAAGTACCGCCTCTATTTCAAGGATTTCCGGGTCATTCAGAACACCCTCATCCCCTACGAGACCCAGGTCTTCCAGGATGGCAAGCTGATCGAGGAGCGGAAAATTGTCGAGGCGGCATTTAACGTGCAACTCGAAGAGAAGGCTTTTCAATCAGAAGAGGCCAAGGCGGCGGCAACGGCAGGCGTGCCCAAGAACGAATAGCGGCTGCCCCCGCAAGAGGATTGGGAGAGGGATTGTATGTTGAGCATGGGGATTCGTGACAAGCTGGTCATCATCTTTTTCGCGTTGATCATCATTCCGATGTTTCTGCTCTGGGCCCGCTGGCAGGAGACCGCGATCGGAAGCACGAAGTCGGTCCTGCGTCAGGGCCTGGCGGAACGGGCGACCGAGATCGCCGATCAGGTCGACCTCTCCTTGCAGTCCCACCAGACACAAGCGATCGAGTTGACCAGCCAGCCGTCCCTGCGGGGATACGCGCGGGAACTCGGACTCAATACCCAGGCGATCCCGGACGATCTCCTGCGTATCGATCTCTCGGCCTACCTGCTCGCCCACCAGAATGTCTACGCCGCGCTGGTCGGCGTCAACCGGCTCGGCCGTCCAGTCTTCAAGATCGAGGCACGTCCGAGTCCGAATGGCGTCCTGCGTCCCTACTTCGAGATGGGCCAGTTTCTCGAGATCGATGCCCTGCCCGAGATCAACCAGATTCTCCCCGGCAGTTGGCCGGAGAATCCCAGCGGGGGAGCGGCGGAACGACCGAAAATCTCGGAGGTCCTGCCCGATCAGGAAGAGCGGTTCGTGCAGTTGATGGTCCCGTTACGGGCGGAGGGGGGCGGACTCGCCGGGGCGCTGCTGATCCGGATCCGCATCGCGCAGCTGCTGGCGGAAGCGGCTGGTCCGCGGGTCAAGCCCTCGCCGACCGGGACCGACTACAGTCGCCCACAAGCGATCATCACCGGCCCGGACCAGCAGATCCTCTATGCCGCGGAAGAGAGCCGACAGTCGCGCGGCTTCGCGGAAGCTTTCCCGCAGCTGGCCCCGATCCTTGCGACCGTGCAAGCGAACAAGGAGCCCGTCGCGGATGCCGAGCCATGGTTTCTCCATCTGCGGGAGCGGACGGAAAGTCCACGACTTTCTTTGATGATGGTCGAGAATTACAGCAGCGCGCTCAGCCAGGTCGAGTTCGACAGTTACGTCCTGCTGCTCCTGACCATCCTGCTGGTGATCGTCGCGATGCTCTCGATCTACTTTCTGATCAGCGGGACGACCGACTCGATCCGCCGGGTGACCAGCGGCGCGCGGGCGATCGCCACGGGCAATTTGAGCTACCACATCGAGATCAAGTCGCGGGATGAGACGCGGGTCCTGGCCGAGGCCTTCAACCGGATGGCGAGCCGTCTGCGGGAGATGATCCGCAAGGAGGGCGAGCAGAAGCAGTTCGAGTCGTTCGCCCGCCTCTCCGCCGTGCTGACGCACGACCTCAAGAATCAGATCCTCTCGCTCTCGCTCCTCGTCTCGAATATGGAGCGGAAGTTCGATCGGGAGGGATTCCGGGAGGACGCGCTGCGGACGCTCTCCGATTCGGTCAGCAACCTGCAGAATCTCGTCTCCAAGCTCTCCGACCCACGAACCCCGACCAAGCGGATCCGGGAGCGGTCGAACCTGACCCAGCTGGTCGAGCGGGTGCTGCAGCGAACGGCGGCACAGGCCTCAAGTCGCTTCCAGATCTCGACCCAGCTGCAACCCGAGCTGCTGGCCATGGTCGACGGAAAAGCGATCGAGCGGGTCATCGAGAACCTGGTGATCAACGCGCTCGAAGCCATGCCCGAAGGCGGGTCGCTCATGATCGCCTCGCGACGGAACCAGGAGCAGGCGATCATCTCGATTGCGGACACGGGCAAGGGGATGAGCGAGGAGTTCATGCGCGACCGGCTCTTCCATCCATTCGCGACGACCAAGAAGAAAGGCATCGGACTGGGGCTCTACTCCTGCCGGGACATCATCGAGCAGCACGGAGGACGGATCGACGTCGCCAGTCAGGTCGGCCTGGGGACGGAATTCAGCGTGATCCTGCCACTGCAGAGCAAGGTGCCATTCTCGACCGAGCCCGAATCCCCATCTGCCGCCGCGGCCGCCCCCACCTCACGTCGGTAATACCCGGAATATACAGGATCTCCCATCTCCTCATGGCCAAGCAACAAACGACATCCAACCCAGCACTCCCCACCGTCCTTCTGGTCGATGACGAGGAATCGATTCGGCGGCAGATGGCCATGGTCCTTGAGGACGACTATCGAGTGCTCCAGGCCTCCGCCCG
>JBEIJP010000590.1:0-2551 GCA_040380245.1 Acidobacteriota bacterium
ATCGGCTGCGTGGGACGCTGCAGGTCTGTGCCGTCAAGGCGCCGGGCTTCGGCGATCGCCGCAAGGCGATGCTCGAGGACATTGCCATCCTCACCGGTGGTCGCGTGATCAGCGAGGATCTCGGGATGAAGCTCGAGAACGTCAAGCTCGAGGATCTCGGCCGCGCCAAGAAGGTGACGATCGACAAGGACAACACGACGATCGTCGAAGGGGCTGGCAAGCAGGCGGATATCCAGGGTCGTGTCGCGACGATCCGCCGGCAGATCGAGGAGACGACCTCCGACTATGACCGTGAGAAGCTCCAGGAGCGGCTCGCCAAGCTGGTCGGTGGAGTCGCGGTGATCAAGGTCGGCGCGGCCACCGAGACCGAACTCAAGGAGAAGAAGGCTCGAGTCGAGGACGCGATGCATGCCACGCGCGCGGCCGTTGAGGAGGGCATCGTTCCCGGTGGGGGCGTGACGCTCGTCCGTGCCGCCAAGGCGCTCGAAGGGCTCAAGCTGGAGGATGAGGACGAGGCGATTGGCGTCAACATCGTCCGCCGCGCGCTCGAGGAGCCGCTGCGCAAGATCGCCGAGAACGCGGGCCGCGAAGGCGCCGTCATCGTCGAGCGTGTCAAGGCGGAGAAGGCCGAGAATGTCGGCTTCAACGCCGAGACCGAGCAGTTCGAGGACCTCGTCAAGGCT
Source organism: Acidobacteriota bacterium (assembly GCA_040380245.1). Lineage (GTDB taxonomy): Bacteria > Acidobacteriota > Blastocatellia > RBC074 > RBC074 > CAIOZW01. Next base: position 684 of record JBEIJP010000590.1, read on the forward strand.
GGTGTCATCGATCCCGCCAAGGTCTCCCGCACCGCTCTGCAGAACGCCGCCTCGATCGCGGCGCTCATGCTGACCACCGAGGCTCTCATCTCCGAGATCCCGGAGGAGAAGAAGGCCCCGGCGATGCCTCCCGGCGGCGGTGGAATGGGTGAGTTCTAATCGCCCGCTCCCTTCCTGAGGGAGTTCCCGCTGCCCGCTCGTGGATGGTGGATGGAAAGAGGCCGTTTGCTGCCGTCTCTGTGGCTGTCGAACGGCCTCTTTTGCTTGTCCTGAGCGACCATCCTGGTGGGTTTTTCGTCCGTAAGGATGGACTCTCCCACCTGAGGGCAACTTAACTTGACCTTGCCGCCTCGCTGTTCTACTCTTTCATACCTACCGCGACTGGAACTAAGCACCTATTTCAACGAACGACGAGTCCGACCATGCTGACTCTGACCCTCAATCCGGACACGAGTCTTGACCTGACACCTGAGATCTGTCCAGGTCTTGTCGAGGGTTGGGGAGGAGAGTGGGGAGGCGGCAGGAAGAGCGAGAGAGGACCAGGACAAGTTCATTCTTCGCCATTTGTTTGGAAGAGTGCCCGGCGGTAAGCGGCTCGATAATCGAGTGACACCGAGAGACAGGCAGATATCGAACAGGCAGAGATCGATAAGTCACTGGACAGGAGAAGAGAGAAGACTGACGTCCTGGCGATTGTCGCCGCGAGGCCACTCCCAGAGCGGAGGGCCACGGAGGTGGGCAAGGCCAAGGAAGCTTGCTGGAATGGCAAAATCATACGCTCGCACCTCGATGGAGGCGCGTCGTGTGGGGAAGGGATGATCAACGGCTGGCTGGGTCTGTTTCACTACGAGACGAGGCTCTCTCCAGCTGGTCGATCGAGATCAACTCCCGGCCTTCGTATTAATAATGTAGGCGGGCTTCGACGCATCGGTCCGGTTTCTCGGGCGCGCTACCCGGCGCACGCGGAACTGGAGGAAGAACAATCTTTCAAGTGAGGCAAAATTTTATGGGGAAGCAAACGATCTTTCGTGGGGCGGTAGCGGCACTCTCGTTGTCGCTGCTGTTGGTAGCCGGGGTGCGGCAAGTGCTCGGACAGGCCCAGGGGAGCACCGGCCAGATCTCTGGGGTGGTTCGGGATTCGACGGGAGCCGCGGTCGCCGGGGCGACGGTGCGGATCACCAACACCGAGACCGGGCTGGAGTCGAGTACCACCTCGAACGAGAGCGGGATCTACCGCTTCGTGCTGGTTCCGTCCGGAAATTATCTTCTGACGACAGAGGCGACCGGGTTCGCCAAACGGGAAGTGGCCAACGTGCCGGTCAAGGTCGGACAGGTCTCCGACATCAACGTCACGCTCGGAGTGGGCGCCGTTTCGGAGACGATCACGGTGACCGCTGACGCCATCCAGACGACGGTCTCGCAGCCGGACGCGTTGATCAACGAGGCCTCGATCGCCAACCTGCCGATCAACGGCCGCCGATTCCAGGACTTCGTGACGCTGACGCCGACCGCGCAGGTCGATCCGCAGCGCGGACAGATCTCGCTCTCCGGACAGCGCGGCATCAACTCCAACATCAACGTCGACGGGATGGACTACAACCAGCCCTTCTTCGGCGGCGTCCGTGGAGGCGAGCGCTCGAACAGCGCCTTCACCATTCCGCAGGAGTCGATCAAGGAGTTCCAGGTGGTCGCGGCCGGCTACTCGGCCGAGTTTGGCCGGTCGACCGGCGGTCTGGTGACGGCGGTGACCAAGTCTGGGACCAACGAGACGCGCGGGACCGCTTTCTACCTGCTTCGTCCGCAGGACCTCTCCCGAAAGAACGCCTCACTCAACATTGTATTTTCAGCTTTAGTATGGTGTCAATCTC
>JBEIJP010000591.1:0-2540 GCA_040380245.1 Acidobacteriota bacterium
GGAGCAGCAACGGGTGCAGGAAGAGTTGACGGGAGTTCTGGGTCAGAAATCTGAGCGGCAGGGACAGTGGACCGCTCTGCAGCAACGGATTGCTGCCGATGGCCATCGCCTCCAATCTTTGCGTGAATTGGAGGAGCGTCGTGCCTACTATTCAGAGGCGGTGCAGGTTCTCCTGACCAGACAAGCGGATTCGACTGGGTTTCAGACGCTCGGGACCCTCGCCGACTACGTTCACGTGGCCCCGGAATTCGAGGATCTGGTCGAGACTGCCTTACACGACGAGCTGCAGTACATCGTCGTGCCGACCTTCGACGACGCGGTTCGAGCCATCTCGTTTCTCCAGGCTGAAGGCGCCGGCCGAGCGACCTTCCTTGTCATCGGCCTTCACGGTGCCGCCGCCGGCGGCACCCGATCTTCGGCGTCAGGTCGGGCGGCCTCCGACCACCTCCCTCTTCATCCAACACTTGAATCGGTCCTTGGTCTGCGCCCGGAATTCGCCGACGCCTTTCGGCTGGGCCTTCCCGGATTGGCTGAAGCGTGGGTAGTTGAAAACACGGAAGAGGCGATTGGCCTCACCTTTGGTCCGACCTCATCGACCACGGGGGGAGGGGAGAATCTCCCCCCTCGGATGTCTGTCTCGCGAACGGGTGAGCGAATCCTGGCGGGCCGCCTGATCACAGGTGGCAGCCGAGTTGAAAGCTCGTTGGGGGTGCTGCAGCTCAAACGGGAGATTCAAGAGATCACCAATCGGCTTGGGGTGACGGAACTGGAAGCGTCGCAGCTCGGAGAGGAGGTGGCCCTCTTCGAATCGCAAGCCGGGCTCCTTCAAGATGAATCGCGACGACTTGACGCAGAATTGAGAGAGATTGACAAGCGAGCGGCGGTGCTTCGGGAGCAATTGCAGCAACACCAGCGGGAGCGCGAGCGCGCGGCCTCTCACATCAGGGTGGTTGAGCAGGAGATGGCACAGGCCGAGGCGGAGCGACAAGAGTTGGAGGGACGTTTGGTCCACGCCAGCGCTGAGCTTGTTCAAGCGGAGCAAGTGCGCGACGAACTCGCGGTCCGGTTGGCTGAGGCACAAGAGGCGGTAGCGCTCTGTCGACGGCAGGCCGAGGACCGATCCCAGGAGCTCTCCCAGCGTCGCGCTGAATTCGCTGCCCGAACGGAGCGCCGACGCGGACTCCTCCAGGATCTACGACGGCTCGAGAACGAGACAGAACAGCTCGACACGCGCCTCTCGAGGCTGGAGTTCGAGCTGCTCGAACTCCGTGGGAGCGTTGAGCAGCTCGGCCTCTCCCTTGAAAACGGGCGACTGCAGGAAGAGGAGCTCACCGCGCGTCAAAGATCGATGTCGGATCGTCTCGCCGAACGGACGCTGCAGCTGACGATGGCACGAGAACAACTCGAGACGATCGAGGTGACGCTCCGAGCAGTTCGCGACCAGGCCGCTCAAGGCCGCGAGGCGAGGGCGGAACAGCAGGTTCAACTGGCCCGGTTGACCAGCCACTTGGAACACCTCGTTGAAACTTGTCAGGCTGAACTGGGTGAGGATATCGGCGCGATCTGCGAGCGGCTGTCGCAGTCTTCGGCCCTGGAGCCGATTTTGTCGAGCCCACCTCCTGTTGAGGAGCCAAGCGAGGAAGAGACCGAAGCCGTCTCCTTCACGGACGATCTGACATTCTGGACCATTCCGCCAGACTTCGACTTGATGGCCGCCAAGGCACGCCTGACAGAGGTAGCGGCTCGAATCGAAGCGCTCGGTCCCATCAATATGATGGCCCTTGATGAACTTGCGGAGATCGAGACCCGGTTTGACTTCCTCTCGACCCAGAAGAATGACCTGGAACAGGCAATTCTCGATACGCAGGCAGCGATCGTGGAGATTCGCAAGCGATCGAAAGAGCGATTCCTGGATGCGTTTACCCAGATCAACCAGAACTTCAAGGAGATGTTTCGTGAGCTCTTTGGAGGAGGACACGGAGAGATGCGGCTGATCGACGAGACAGACGTTCTCGAATCGGGCATCGAGATCATTGCCCAGCCACCCGGAAAACGGCTCCAGAATGTCCTGCTCCTCTCTGGAGGAGAGAAGGCGATGGCCGCACTCTCTCTGGTGATGGCGATCTTCAAGTACCGACCAAGCCCATTCTGCCTCCTCGATGAGGTCGACGCCCCCCTCGATGAGATGAATATTGGTCGTTTCAGCGACAAGGTGGTCGAAATGAGCCATCAGACACAGTTCATGATCATTACCCACAGCAAACGGACGATGGAGGCAGCAAGAACGCTCTACGGCGTGACGATGGAAGATCCGGGAGTCTAGCGCCTCCTTTCGGTCAAACTGTCGTGAGAAATCTTAATCAAGTCCAGGGCGAGTCGTTTGTCCATCGTGTGGCTTGACAAGCGGATGACGACCCGCTACTATGCGGCTCTTGTTGGGAGGTCGTCTAATGGTAAGACTGCGGACTCTGGATCCGCCTATCGGGGTTCGACTCCCTGCCTCCAACTAAAAACAGGTCACATGAATTTATTATTATTAC
>JBEIJP010000592.1:0-2533 GCA_040380245.1 Acidobacteriota bacterium
AGCCTGCGGGACCGGCCTTCCAGGGAACTCCACGACCACCTCCCGCGAGGCCCTTGCCGAGGCATTGCGGGACAACCTGGCACGTCAGGGAGAGATCCTCTTTCGCGAGCAGTTCTGGCGCAATGTCCACGCCATTCGGATGACGACCGGGGAGCGGGTCCGTTTCGAGATGCGGCTGCTGCAGCGGCTCCAGGTCTCACTCAGCCCGATCGCCAGTCAGAAGTCGGGGCGGTTCGAGATCGAGATCCGTCCCTCGATCCATACGGCTCCGCTTCGCAGTTTCGCGCCCCGATCCGACCAATCGATCGCGGTCTGGGAACTGACCGATGCCAAACTCCCCCCGCGATTGGCCCGCCGATGGGCCGATTTCCCCTGGTGGAGAATTCGCGTCGACGTCGATCAGGTACGGTTGACGATCCGCTTTGGCGGCAAGGAGTGGGCCTCCCTGCCGCCCGAAGGGTATCGAATCCGCAATCGGCGACGCGGTGCGAGCCGGACGGTCGAGCTCTACGCGGCGACGGAACGGGGCGCGGCCTATGGCTTGACGCGACTGGAGGAGATGGGCCATCGCGGCGATCTGACGAAGGACGGAGACTGGTCGGAGGCCCCCGAGCTGTCGCTGCGGGGCGTGCTCGATGACGTTGGGCCCGCCTGGTCCCAGCGGGTACGGCTCGACCTGCTCGCCTTTCTCGGCCAGCAGCGCCTCAACTTCTATGCGTGGGTACCCGACGGAGAGTCGACCGAATCGCTGCTCGACCGCCTTCCCAGCCTGCTCTCGAGCGCTCAGGAGCACTTCGTCCACCTCGCGGTCGCCATCAACTCCCCAGCAATGACCGCCGTCACCCCCTCGGATCGCCTCGCGTGGGAGTCCCGCCTGCAGGCGCTGAGCCGCCTTGGAGTCGACCACCTGCTCTTTGTCGCCAACGATCCCACCCCATTGTCCCTGGAAAGCCCACTGGCGGAGACACTGGCGCAGTGGTCGACACTGGCTCCCAACGCCACTCTGACGATCATTGCCAGGAGCCCCGTGGAGGGGGAATTTCGTGCTCTCCAGGAACGCTTTCCATCCGTACGGCTGCGACTGGCCGGGGAGCTGGCGGGTGACCTCGCCCTCTTCCGGCTGCCTTCGTCGGGAACGGCCCTGCCCTGCCTCGCCGCGCCCCGCCCATTCGACCGGCGGCGATCGGGGAGCTTGCCGATCGCCGGTGTCCTCGTCTGGCCGGCCTTCGCGGAACTGGAACTGCCCCTGCCCTACGCGCTGCGGCCTCGCCTGGCGGCATCCGCTGCCCACGCCTGGGCGCCCTCCCGTCTCTCTCCGAAAGAGGGTCTCGCCAATCTCCTCACGGCCGAGTCAGAACGGGCCAGCGTTGCCCTGCAAACCTGGATCGAAGCCACCAACGCCTGTGACGCGCCTGTGGAAGCGACCTCCACCGCGCTGACCAACGCGCTCGGTTCCCTCCAGGGAAGCCGCCATTGGGGACTGCTCCGCGGTGAACTGACTCGCGCCCTGCGCCGCGCCAACCTCTCCACTTCGCCTCCATCGCTTCGCTGAAGCGCCCCCCATCCGGTAAGATGGTCGACGGAGGTTCCCACCAGGCGAGAGATCACGCTGGTGGGAATCGTCCCTTCGCGATCTCCCGCCCACGTCGTTGGGTATTCTTCCCCTCCCCGGAGTACTCCTTTGGAACCCCGGACGGATCTCAAGCAGAGAGGACTGAGCTGAACTATGTCGTTAATGCTGGCTGAAATCGCGCAACAACCCGATGTCATTGCCCGAACCATCGAGCGGGAAGGCCCGCGGATAGCCGCCTACGCTGCCCACCTCCAGGCGCGCCCCCCGCGAATGATCGTCATGGTCGCCCGTGGAAGCTCGGATAACGCCGCGCTCTTCGGTCGCTACCTGATCGAGATGTCGACGGGCATCCCTGTCTCGATGGCCGCTCCTTCGATCCATACCCTCTATCGACGCCGACTCGACCTCCGCGATACGCTGGTGATTGGCGTCTCGCAGTCTGGGGAAGGGGTCGACATCAATATGGTTCTCGAGAGCGCGAGGAAGTCTGGGGCCAGCACGCTCGCCATCACCAATGAGGCGAAGTCGACGATGGCCGGCCTCGCCGACGAGACCTTTGTCATCCAGGCGGGCCGTGAGCGCAGTGTCGCCGCCACCAAGACCTACACGGGGCAGCTCCTCCTCTTTCACCTCCTCGCCAAGTCGTTGAGCCCATCCCTCGCCCAGTTGGAGGTCGAGCGGCTGCCAGAGCTTGCCGCCCAGTCACTGACCCTGCAGCCGGAGATCGCCGCCCTTGTCGAACGCTACGCCTACCTCGATCGCTGCGTCGTCGTCGGTCGCGGACTTCAGTACGCCAATGCCTACGAGTTCTCGATCAAGCTGATGGAGACCTGCTACATCGTCGCCGAACGCTTCTCCGGCGCCGATTTCATGCACGGGCCGATCGCGCTCGTCGAGCCGCGCTGCCCGGTCTTCGTGATGGCGCAGCCCGGCCCGACGCTCAAGGGGTCGCGTGAACTG
>JBEIJP010000593.1:0-2530 GCA_040380245.1 Acidobacteriota bacterium
CCCAGACGCGTTCGGCGGGGAGGTCGGAGAGGTCGATCGTGCGGCAGAGGGCAACCGTCGCCGGCTCGATCGTGAAGGAGAGGCGTGCGGCAAACTGGACGAGGCGCAGGACGCGCAGGCTGTCTTCGACAAAGGTCGCCGGATCGACGACCCGGAGTAGTCGCGCAGCGAGGTCTTCGCGTCCGTGGTAGGGGTCGAGCAGCTCGCCGGTCAGCGGGTCGAGCATCATGGCATTGATCGTCAGGTCGCGCCGGCGGGCAGCCTCCTCGTAGGACATCGAAGGATCTCCGGTAACGAGAAAGGCGCGGTGGCCGCGGCCGATCTTCGATTCGCGGCGCGGCAGGCCGACGTCGACGACCAGCGACGGGCTCCCTGCCCCAGCCGGGAGGCGGACCTTGTAGACGGTGTAGGCCTCGCCGACGCTGTTGACCGGACCGAGGCGCGCGAGCAGGGCGCGAAGCGGCGCCGCCTCCAGGCGGTAGACCTCGAGGTCGTAATCGGAGCGCTCCCGGCCAAGCAGGTAGTCGCGGACCCAGCCTCCGACAAGGAGGGCGCGTCCACCGGCATCCGCCACCGCCTGGCACAGGCCAAGAATCGAGGGCGCGATCATGGGATGGATGGGATTGGTTGGAGGGGTGGGACGAGCGGGACGTCCGGCTCGGCCACCGAGGCGATGTTGAGCAGGCGAGCCTCGTCGAAAGAGGGCCCGATCAGCTGCATCCCGATCGGCAACCTTTCGCGGCTCAGTCCACACGGGACATTGACCGCCGGGAGGCCGGCGAGATTGATCGTCACGGTGTAGATATCGCCGAGGTACATCTCCAGCGGACCGGCGCTCTTCTCGCCGATGCGGAACGGCGGAGTCGGCGCGGTCGGCGTGACAATCGCGTCGCAGGAGGCAAAGGCCCGCGTGAAGTCATCCCGGAGCATGGCCCGGACGCGCTGGGCCTTCTCGTAGTAGGCGTCATAGTAGCCGGAGGAGAGGACGAAGGTACCGAGCATGATGCGCCGTTTGACCTCGGCGCCAAACCCCTCGTCGCGGGTCCGGCGGTAGAGCTCGGAGAGGGAGCGGGCGTCGGAGGTTCGATAGCCGTAGCGAACGCCATCGAAGCGGGCGAGGTTGGACGAGGCCTCGGCCGTCGCGATGATGTAGTAGACGGCGATGACGTGGCGCATGTGGGGGAGGCGAACCTCGACAATCGAGGCGCCGCGTTTGGCGAGCCGCTCGATTCCAGCCTCGACATGGGCGCGGACTTCCGGATCGAGCCCCTCGCCGAAGCATTCCGGGGGAACGCCAAGGCGAATCCCGGTCAGATCGCCGGTGAGGGAGGCCAGGTAGTCCGGAACGGGTTCGTTGGCCGAGGTAGCGTCGTGGGGATCGTGGCCGGCAATGACGCCGAGCAGACGCGCAGCGTCGCGCACGCTCCAGGCGAACGGGCCGATCTGGTCGAGCGAAGAGGCGAAGGCGACCAGGCCATAGCGCGAGACGCGCCCGTAGGTCGGCTTGAGCCCGACCAGTCCGCAGAACGAGGCTGGCTGGCGGATCGAGCCGCCGGTGTCCGAGCCGAGCGAAACCGGGACCATCCCACTGGCGACGGCGACGGCGGACCCTCCCGAGCTGCCGCCCGGGACATAGGCGTCATTCCAGGGGTTGCGCGAGGGGCCGAAGGCGGAGTGCTCGGTCGATCCTCCCATGGCGTACTCGTCGAGGTTGGCCTTGCCGATGAGGATCGCGCCGGCGGCCTCCAGTTGACGGACGACTGTCGCGCTGTAGGGGGGCACATAGTTGCCGAGCATGCGCGAGCCGCAGGTCGTGCGGATGCCGGCGGTGCAGAGGTTGTCTTTGAGGACGACCGGGATGCCGGCGAGCGGCTGGCGGTCGAGCTGCGCCTGGATGGTCGAATCCATGGCGGCCGCGGCGGCGAGCGCCTCGTCGCGGGTGACGGTCAGCAGGGCGTTGAGTCGGCCATTCTGCTGATCGACGCGGTCGAGCGCGGCCTGGCAGATCTGCGACGGAGTGGCCTCGCCCGTCGCGTAGCGGCGGTGAATGTCGTCAATGGTGCGTGCGTTTGTCACGTCTCCCTCTCCAATCTGAGGATCCCCCACTTGTCCGGGGCCGCGTCATCCCCCGATGACGCGGGGAACGGTGAAATGGCCCTCTTCGGCGTCGGGCGCGGCGTCGACCGCGGCCTCGGTGCCGAGGCTCGGCGCCCAGGCAGGGAGCGGCCCGTCCTCCCGTGTCGCCGGGGAGGTGGCCGCCTCACCCGCGCTACGCACGCCCCAGGGCTCGACCGCCGCCGTGTCCAATTCGTTGAGGCAGTCGATGTAGTCGACGATCTCGGCCAGCTGGGACGGGAAGGATCGCTTCTCCTCCTCCGTCAATTCCAGATTGGCCAGTCGGGCAATCTTCTCAATTTCGTCCAAGGTGATCGGCATTCGTCATTCTCTCTGCAGGAAGAAGCGTCGCAGGGTTCCGGTGAGGACGTTGTCTGTCGTCGTCAGGACCCGTTGGATCGCGAATGGCGTGGGG
>JBEIJP010000594.1:0-2528 GCA_040380245.1 Acidobacteriota bacterium
AGTCCCGCAGGAGATCAGCCGTCAGTTCGAGGGCCTTGAAGATGACGTATGACCGTCCAATATCATCCGTATGGCGCCCTTTGACAGCGATGACGCGCCGTTGCGAGGAGAGGCCGGGCTGCCTGGCCCGGCGCATCTCAGAGAGGTGAAAGCCACCAGCCGCGGAGTAGACTCCAAGCGTCTCTCCACGGAAACCGAAGCTGGGGGCAAGTTCCAGTTCACGGAGACAATCGGCCATGAGGTACTGGGAGTGGCGCAGAAGAGATTGAACCCGCTCGCGGTACTCAGGAAGGGCGCCGTAATGGTAGAGATCGCTTCCCCAGGATGAGTGGAGCCGGGGTGGATGGGGGCCATCGAGCCGATCGAAGGCCTCCTGCGTAAGCAATCCACCGAGCAGGTCCATTGAATGAACCAGGTCGGGCTTGAGACGCCGAATCGCGCGGACGAGTCGCGAAGCTGGCGCGAGCGGGTCCCCCGGCCAGCGACGGGAGAGAGACTGCCACCTCCCTTGCCCACGGCGAAACGGCCACGGAAAGGTTGCCTGACGAATCGAGGAATCGATCGCCGGTCCGCGCTTTGGAAAAAGATAATGGACTGTCACCTCGCGCATCTCCCGGCAGAGCAGATACTCATCGACTGGAAAGAGGTGGAGATCCCACCCGGTGCCGTGAAGCTGGCTGATCCAGCGCGCGGTATGAATACTGCTCCCGTAGGAGACGAAGAGAATTCGCACTACTCCCCCCGCACGGAAGAGGTCACCTCTTCCATCCACTCGAACTGAGGGCGAACGGCGCCGATCCACTTTCCGTACCAGGCTCCCTGGCGTTCCGTATCGTGAATGTCGAAATGGAGAAGGTTGGAACGATCGAGAAGCCCAAGGTTGGTGTCTTGAATGAGAATGACCCGCAGGGTGTAAGAGTCGTCATTGAGCAGGTTCGCGGGAATCTGACAGCGTTGGCGGACCTGGCCGCTGGCGAAGCGCTGCGGCTGGGAACGGGCATTGAAGACGCAGACCCCCTCAAGGTTCTCGAGAACAAGGCTGACCTGGAGCAGACCGTCGGTCAGGTCGCTCTGGTAGACAACCTCGATCGCAAAAGGATCCGCAACGGTCAATCGTCGTGGATCGACTGGGGGAGAGGTCAACAGCCTGACGGCGAGGAGTTGAACGGGCGAGGTGATCGCGTCTTCCCCTGTTGCCACCCACTCGAGCCGCGTTGTCGAAAACTGTTGGACATAGGTCTGAACGACTGAATCGATCGATCCGGCGGCCGTGACTTCCCCCTGATCAAGCAGGATTCCACGGTGGCAGAGGCTGCGCAAAGCGACCAGGTTGTGGCTGACGAAGAGGATCGTCCGGCCCTGCTGGGCGACATCCGACATCTTGCCGAGACATTTCTTCTGAAAGCCAAAATCTCCCACGGCAAGGACCTCATCGACGATCAAAATCTCTGGCTCGAGATGGGCGGCGATAGCGAAAGCGAGTCGAAGGTACATGCCGCTCGAGTAGTGTTTGACCGGGGTATCGATAAAGGGGCCGATCTCGGCAAATTCAACGATCTCCTCGAACTTTCGGTCGATCTCGCGCCGCCGCATCCCCAGAATACTGCCGTTGAGGTAGAGGTTCTCACGACCCGACAAATCGGCGTGAAATCCGGTCCCCACTTCGAGGAGACTCCCGACGCGACCATAGATGTCGGCTCCGCCAGTAGTCGGCGCCGTGATGCGCGAGAGAATCTTGAGCAGGGTCGACTTTCCCGCGCCATTCTTCCCAATGATCCCGACGATCTCCCCCGGCTCGACGTCAAAGCTGACATCCCGCAGGGCCCAGATCGTCGGTGAAGGCCCTTTCAGCGAACCATCTCGCCTCCAGAGACGTCGTGGCACACGCCAGAGATCCCCGATCTGCTCCCGAAGAGAGGCGTCAGGGCGGGCTGGCCTCCCGATCGGGTAGCGCTTTCCCAGTTGTTGCACGCGAAGAATCGGAGGCATCACAGATTGAGGAGGTCCTGGTAGAGCGCGAGGTGCCGGGCCGCGACGCGCGTCGGCTCGTGAAGAGAGAGGGCGTGGGTCCGTGCCGCTTGCCCCATCGAGTCGCGATCGGCGAGGAGCATCGCCTCGATCGCTGCGGCGAGAGCGTCTGGATCCGCCTCGCGGGCGAGAAAGCCCGTCTTCCCATGGAGAACCCAGTCCGGCGCGCCGCCCATCTGATAGGCGACCACTGGACGCTCACAGAGCATGGCTTCCGGAATCATCAGCGGACCAGAGTCGGCCAGTGTCGGGCAGACAAAGAAGTCCGCCGCCTGGTAGCAGAGTGCCATCAGGAGAGAATCCCGGACTGCTCCTAAAAAGTCGACGGGGAACGGCAGATCGTCGAGCCGCGCGTTCCCTGGCTCTCCGGCAATCAGGATCCGAAGTGTCGAAGAAGAGTCGGGCTTCAACTTCCGGAGAGCCGCTTTCAAATGGTCAAGACCCTTCCGGCGATCGTCGAGGTAGCTCGCACCGAAGAAGAGAATGACTGGCTCTTCCGG
>JBEIJP010000595.1:0-2526 GCA_040380245.1 Acidobacteriota bacterium
ACAATCGTTCTGGTCTTTTGAGTCGTGCAAAACCTGTGGAAAAGAACGAATGGCAAATGGAAAAGTCGGCAGGGTCTGTGAATCTCCTCCGGGCCGGGTTGTGGTTTCACACGCAATCCACAGGCATAAAGTCAGCCATCTGTGGAAAATTCGAGAACTCTATCTGCATCTATCAGTTAGGCTGTGAATAACTCTGTGGAAATGTCCGTTCTGCTCGATCATCCCCGCGATCTTGTTGACGCTGTGCAGCACCGTCGTGTGGTGCTTTCCACCAAATTCGCGGCCGATTTCCGGGAGGCTGGCGCGCGTCAGATTCTTGCAGAGATACATCGCCACTTGTCTGGGAAAGGCGATATCCCTCGCGTTGGTCTTCGACTTCAGGTCCGCGACGCGCAGCCCGAAATGCTCGGCAACGATCTTCTGGATCGTCGCGATCGATGTCGACCGCTCCTCGACATCGACGAGATTCTTGAGGGCTTCCTGGGCGAGCGCCATACTGATCGGCTCCCCCTTGAGCGATGAAAGAGCGGTCAAGCGCACCAGCGACCCTTCCAGTTCCCGGATGTTCGACTTGATCTTTCGCGCAATAAACATGGCTACGGTATCGGGCACTTCCAATCGCTCCGATTCCGCTTTTCGTCGGAGAATGGCCAACTTCGTCTCGAGGTCCGGGGGTTGAATGTCGGCGATCAATCCCCACTCAAATCGTGAATGGAGCCGCTCCTCCAGTGTCGGAATCTCCCTGGGAGGGCAATCGGACGAGATGACGATCTGCTTCTGCCCCTCGTAGAGCGCGTTGAAGGTGTGGAAGAACTCCTCCTGCGTCCGCTCCTTGCCGGCGATGAACTGGATGTCATCGATCAGGAGTACATCGATCGATCGGTATCGCTCCCGGAAGGCCAGGGTCTGCTCATAGCGGATCGCGTTGATCAACTCGTTCATGAAACGCTCCGCAGAGATGTAGCAGAGGCGCAGATGCTGGTTGATCTGCTTGACCCGTTGGCCAATGGCGCACATCAGGTGCGTCTTTCCAAGACCTACCCCCCCATAGAGGTAGAGGGGGTTGTACGTTCGCGACGGCCCTTCCGCGACCGCCAGCGCCGCGGCGTGGGCAAACTGATTGCTCGAGCCGACGACGAAGGTCTCGAAGGTATACTTCTGATTGAGCGGGAGTTCCGGGACTTCCGGCCCGGTGGCGGGGGGGCGGGGCGGTGTCGGCATCATTCTGGGGCGATGGGGGGGCGTCAACTGCGTCGCCGCCCTGTTGTCGGTCATGGGGGGGGCGGGACGCTGAGCCCCAGGAGAGGGCATCCCCGGCTGAGATCCAGCGCTGGCGGGTCTCGCGCAGACTTCAAACCGGATCTCATAGCCGGTCAGCGCGATCTCTTCCATCGAATCGTCGAGCACGTCCCGATAGTTGTTGAGAATCCAATCCTCAAAGACTTGATCAGGAACCTGAATCCGAATCGCGCTCCCTTCGAATCGATCGAAGGAGAGGGGCCGAAACCAGGTGTTGTAGCTCTCGTGATTGATACGCTTCTGCACCGCGATCAGCAGCGCTTCCCACGCCGTCACATCCAGCATTGCCACTCCATCTGGTTTGAGTCGTTTCGGTTCCATTCCTCACCTCTGCCAAGCTTCCGCCGATTCCTGACGACACGGGACCACTGCCGGTTCTGACAGCTGATCCAGCCGTTGAACCGCTCTCCAAAGACAGAAAAGCCCCGGGACCACAGTCAATCTCTATCCTGTGGCCAGGTCCTCAATATCACTGGTACGGTAGGGTACGGCAGTCGCTAAGTCCTTTAAAACAGCTGTGTTACATCGTGTTTTGGGAGCTGTTCCAAAGCAAACGCAGGATAGCACCTCGCCATTTTGATTGCAAGAAGACACGCAATGGGAGCACGATTAAAATTTTTACTAGCCACATAATTCTCTTCAGTGATACAACGTAACCTTCAAGTTTGGCATCGTCTCGGTGGTGTTTGGCCGAGGGGGGGGACATCCCACAATAGCCCAGGAATAGCCCTGGAATAGCCCAGGAGGATCGGTCATGCGGCAGGCGAACGAACTGATGCGATTGGATGGTACGACCCAGGCGCAACTGGTGCGAGATGGAGAAGTCACCCCCCGCGAGTTGGTGGAGGCCGCCATCACCCGGATTGAGGCGCTCAACCCATCTCTCAACGCGGTGGTCCGCCCCATGTTCGAGGAGGCTCTTCAGGCGGCGCAGGCGCCAATCCCGGAAGGGCCTCTGGCAGGCGTTCCCTTTGTCCTGAAGGACCTCCAGGCTGCCTGGCCGGGCGTTGAGATGACTGCGGGGTCCTCTTTTCTTCGAAATTTCATCCCGTCGGGTGAGTCTGAACTGGTGCGTCGCTATCGTCAGGCCGGCCTCCTCGTTGTCGCCAAGACCAACACCCCGGAATTTGGGATCCTGCCGACGACGGAGCCAGTCCTCTTTGGTCCAACGCGGAATCCTTGGGATCTGACGCGTTCGACTGGTGGCTCGAGCGGCGGGACGGCGGC
>JBEIJP010000596.1:0-2523 GCA_040380245.1 Acidobacteriota bacterium
CACAAGAGGGGAGGAGAGATGATGGACGAGAACGATAGTCTGCCCGCCGAACGGCTGGCGTTCGGGGTCTCCCGTGAATTGGCCCTGCACCGGGCCGGCTTGATCCGGAACCTTGAATACACCATCTCCCTTTACCTTGGGAAAGGCAAAAAGGAGCTGTCGGTCGACGGCGAGGTCGAGATTCGATTTGACCTGCGGGAAGCCCCGCTGGCCCCGCTGCTTCTCGATTTCCGTGACCTCGACAAGAAGGGATCGCCGATCGAGGGAACCCTCATCGGCGCTCCGCAGATCAATGGACGGGTGGTGGCGCCGTTGCGCCAGGTCAATGGACACATTCTGCTCCATCCCACCGACCTGAAAGCCGGGCAGAACCGCGTTCGACTCGGGTTTCGGACACGAATGGCGGCGGCCGGGCGTCCCCTGCTCCGCTATCAGGATCGCGAGGATGGGAACGTCTATGTCTACTCCCTGCTGGTTCCAATGGACGCCAGCCTGCTCTTCCCCTGCTTCGACCAGCCAGACCTCAAGGCACGCTTCAGCCTGATCATCGACGCGCCGGAAGAGTGGTCGGTGATCGCCAATGGAGCGCGACTCGGCGCGACCGAGGGGGATCCGCCCAGTCGCCACCGCTTTGCCGAGACGGAACCGATCAGCAGCTACCTCTTCGCCTTTGCCGCCGGCCCCTTTGTCGCACTCGGCGAAGGTGACCGTCCCCTGCCGCTCCGTTTGCACGTGCGCCGTTCCCAGGCAGAGCGGGCACGGCGCGAGTGGCCCACGCTTCGGGAACTGACCGTCGGAGGAATGGCCTACCTCACCCACTACTTTGGACACCGCTTCCCGTTCGCCAAATACGACCAGGTGCTGCTGCCAGGCTTTCCCTATGGGGGCATGGAGCACGCGGGAGCGACCTTCCTGCGGGAAGACGCCATTCTCTTCCGCTCCGCACCGACTCGGGGAGACCTTCTCAATCGCGCGGCACTCGTGCTCCACGAGCTGGTCCATCAATGGTTCGGCGACCTCGTCACCATGCGCTGGTTCGATGACCTCTGGCTCAAGGAGGGCTTCGCCAACTACATGGCCTACCGGGCCATGGCGGAACTCCAGCCGCTGGGGTTGCCCGCCGAGCAGATCTGGAAGCGGTTCTACCTGACCCACAAACCGGCAGCCTATACCATCGACGGAAGCCCCGGTACCACGCCCATCTTTCAACAGATCGACAACCTCAAGGACGCCAAATCGGCCTATGGCGCGATCGTCTACCAGAAGGCGCCTGGCCTCCTCCGGGCGCTCTGCTACAGACTCGGGGAAGATCCCTTCCGCCAGGGGGTAAGACAATTCGTCGAGCGGTACGCTTACGCCAACGCCAGCTGGCAGGACCTGATCGAGTCGTTCGAAGCGGCCTCGGGAGAGCCGCTCCGCGACTGGGCGCGGGCCTGGATCCGGGAGCGGGGGATGCCCCGCATCGAGGTCGACTGGAGATGTGACGAGGGCACACTCGCCGAGGTGACCGTCCGTCAATCAGACGTGCAGGGTGAGGGGCGCCGCTGGCCCATCGAGACGCAACTCCTCATCGTCACGTCGGATGGAGCCCGCCACCGGCATCGAGTGCGGCTGACGGAAGAGCAGGTCGTCTGGAAAGACGTGCGCAGACCACCCTGCCCCCGTTTTCTCTTCGCCAATGAGGGAGACTATGGCTATGGTCTCTTCCTGCTCGACGCGAAGAGCCGGGCAGCGGTCACCGCCGATCTGCTGACGATCGAGGATCCCTTTCTGCGTACCCTGCTCTGGGGAGCGCTCTGGGAAGCGGTGCGAGAGGCAGAGATGGCCCCGGAAGAGTTTCTCCAGCTCGTGCTGCGGGCGACCCCTCACGAGACCGACGAGGATCTCCTGGAGAGCCTGATCGAGCGGGTGGGACGGACGTGGCAGCGGTATCTCTCGCCGCTCCAGCAGACAAGGTGGCTCAACCGCATCGAGGCGCAATGGGCTGCCGGGATGATGGACGCGCCGACGCTGAATGGCCGGATTCTCTACTTCCGCTCATTCCGTTCCCTCACCCGGTCGTCGGCCGGGCGGGAGCGATTGAAAGCCCTCCTCGGTGGTCGACAAACGCCCCCGGAAATCGAGATTCGCCCCTTCGACCGCTGGCGGCTCCTCGCCGGTCTGCTCGCCCACGGCGACCCGGACGCCGAGCGGCTTCTCGCGGAGGAGATTCGCCTGGACCGCTCCGACGACGCCGCGAAACAGGCCTATCTCATCGGGGCCGCTCGCCCGGATCCCGCGACCAAGCGACGCTACTTTGCCGACTACCTGGGCGAGACCGCCTCGATCCCGGAAGACTGGATCGAGGGGAGCCTCCCCTTCTTCCACCTCCCGCACCAGGCAGACCTGACCCTGCCCTACCTCGAACGAGGGCTGAAAGCGCTGCCCCGCCTCAAGCGGGAACGGAAGATCTTCTTTGTTCTGGCCTGGCTCAACCACTTTCTGGGCGGGCAGACGGGAGAAGAGGCGCGTCAGATTGTCGAA
>JBEIJP010000597.1:0-2520 GCA_040380245.1 Acidobacteriota bacterium
CCCCTGGCGGAGCTCGATCGGCACCGGTTGGAATTGGGCTTCCAGTTCGGGAGGCAGCACCGTGCGGATCGACTCCATCTCTCCAGCCAGGCCGGTGATCGGGAGATCCGGCCAGCGATGGCTCCCCGGAACATAGTGAAGGCAGCCGTTTTCGCGGGTCGCGTCGTCGAGAGCGATCCAACAGGTGAGGTGGGCAAGAGGCGCGGTCCGTGTCCAGTAGGAGTAGTCCTGATGCCAGGCGACGACTCCGCCGTGCCGGGCAGGTTTGCAGAAGAGCTGGTCGTGCCAGAAGCGAATCGGACCACCGAGCAGCTGGCGGGCGGCCGTGACCACGCCCGGATGCCAGAGGAGGTCGTGGAAGCCCGGCTCGATCCGCCAGGCGCCGAGGGCGTGAAAGAGGATCGTCTCTGGATCGCTCGACTCATTCGAGTGGTATTCGTGAAAGAGGTGGTGGCCGGGAGCGGCCGGGTCCATCAATCGCGCCAGTTCTTCCCGGAGCTGTTCCACCTGCGACCGGCTGAGGAGGGGAATTCCGGCGAGGTAGCCGTGCTCTTCAAAAAAGGCGATCTGCGACGAAGAGAGTTCGACGACTCCTCGCGGATCCGTCTGCGCCTCTGAAGCGGTCAGAAAATCGGAGATGGGGGCGTGGAACCGGGAAAGATCTGGCCGCTCATCCGTGCTGCTCAAGGGAAACCTCCTGTCAGGAAGGACTGTCGGGAAGAGATGGAAGAGGCCGCGGGGCGCGGCGATCGGTAGACGATCAGAAATGGTTCACGAGGAAGAGGGAGGGCATCTTCCTGACTCGTGGAGAGGGTCTCGACCCAGGCGTGTCCAACCTCGCTTGAATACTCGGTGGAGAGACCCAGGCAGAAGGTCGCGGGGATTCCATAGCCGCTGAGGGTGCGGTAGACGATCAGGCTCTCCTGGACGCATCTGCCCCATCGACGAGGGAAGCGGACGAGGCGTCCCGCCCATCGTTGAACCTCTCTGGGGTCAGCTCCCCGCCAGCCGGGTTGCGGAGGTTGGTAGGCGCTCTCGGCGGCCTCGATGGCCCGGCGGACACCCGGACTGATGCCCGCTCCCCGCATTGTCCACCAGACCCACCACGCGGCCTGCACGGTCCGGCTGACTTGTCGCCAGTTCGGCCAACCAGAGGCCCACGCGATCCACGTTGTCCAACGGGCTTTGCCTGTCATGCCGCCTCTCCAATCGACGCTTGTCTCGAAGTGGACCTGGGCCGGAGGTCCTGGGGGCTGAGTGGACCCTCTTTCTCCCGCCCCCCCCGCCGAATCCTTTGAATTGTGCGCCGCAAGGCCAGCCAACTCAAGCGTTCTTGAGGGGAAGAGAATGGGAGATGTATAATCGTGTGTTTGTTTTGGTTCGATGCCGGTCGTGTCAGCTTCGCACTCCCAGACCAAACAGGCCAGGCCAATCGGTACGGGCCACTTCTTGAGACCAGCTGGGGCAGAGGCGACGGGATATACAGGGGAGGGCAGGATGATCATCAATCGAGCGTTGCCGGGAAGAGCCGGGAAAACTGATTCCCGAGTGGCGCGGCTACCACGAGGTCGTCAGATGCAAAGAATCAACCGTCGCGTTACCGTGGCTGCCGCCGTCCTTCTGATCGTGGGAAGCCTCCTGGCGCAAGGTCTGCTCCCCGGGTGGGGGGCGCCGGGGGGCAAGCCGGTGGCGGCGGCTGGCCAGCCGAATAGCGGGGAGTATGACGTTCGCCACTATCGGATCGACGCCTGGCTCAACCCGACGCAACAAGAGTTGCGTGCCCGGACAGAGGTCACCTTCGTTCCCGCGGCGGAGACTCGGTCGGTCATCTTTGAACTGAACGGGTCCTTGACGCTCCGGCAGATTACCCGTGTCGATGCCGGAGCGCCAGTCCTGACGGTAGAGAGTACCCCTGCCGCCGAGGCTCCCGCTCCCGAACCTCCTGGCAAGCCACGCCTGACCCGCGCGAATGCGGCGACCCGCGCCGCTTCATCGCCGGCCGCCCCCGTGCCGGGCAATTCTTCCCCTACCGTCCCGGGCAAGAAGGATCGTCCCGCCGATGCCAGGACCGCCACTCCCGCCCAGAGCGCAAAAGACGCAAAAGACGCAAAAGAGAAGAAGGCCGTGCCGGGCGCGCCTGCCCCTTCAGCCGGAGAGCCCGTGGTCACCGACCCCACGGCCCAATCCGAAGGACTCTCCTTTATCCAGGATAACCGCGAGAACATGAACGTTCGCGTCGATCTGGGCAGTGTCGTTCCGGCTGGTCAGGAGGTGACGCTCGCCTTTGAGTACGCCGGTGCCCTCGAATCCCCGCAGGGAGGCCCTCTGCCCAACGCCCGTTTGGCGGCAGTCTCTCCGCAGGGCAGCTACCTCTTCTATGCCGCCCGCTGGTTTCCTTTTCACGACTATGCCGCCGACCGGGCCACCTATGAGATCCGGATCCGTGTTCCGAAAGGCGAGACCGTCGCCTGCTACAGCGACCGTCCAGTGACGATCGAGGAGGAACCTGATCCCCAGACC
>JBEIJP010000598.1:0-2517 GCA_040380245.1 Acidobacteriota bacterium
AGCGCGCGCTTCGCCTCCGCCATCGCCCGCTTCCCGTCATTGAGGAAATAGCAGGCGAGGGCAAGGTTGACCCTTCCGATGACGAAGTTGCCGTCCGCGGCCAGGGCCTGGCTGAACTTCTCGACTGCCGCTTCGTGCTGGTACTGCTCCATCAGGGCGACACCCTGGTTGTTGAGCCGGTAGAGCGCCTCCCGCTCCTCTTGCCCAGAGGCCCAGACCAGGCCCGCTCCGACCAGGAGCCCCCCGACCATCAACAGTCCACCCGCCCACCAGACTCTTCGCCTCTCTCTCCTTCGCTCGTTCACGCCGCTCCTCCCGCAGTCAAAAGGACAGCCCAGCCACCCACTCCCCCCTGTCGTTCAGGAGCGAAGGGTGCGATGCCACCGTTTGAGCGTAGCACTGCGCTCCCCCCTTCGACAAACCGGTCGCCGGGGCGCGCGCAAGGTGCAATCTGGAGTGGAGAGTGGAGGCCGTGCCGGCGTCTACTTGACCGCAGAACCGATTCGCCCCCACTTGGCCGCACGAAGAATACCGGGAAGGGAACTGTCGGTACTGGTCGCTTCCGGGTCGCGTGGGTTGAAGGACCAATGGACATAGAGCGCCCGGGCGAAGATGTTCTGGCGGGGAACGACGCCCCAGTACCGGCTGTCCATACTGTTGTCGCGGCTATCGCCCATGACGAAGTAGGAGTTGGCGGGGATCAGAAAGGGCTCATCGACACCGTACCGCATATCGTGAAAACCGCCCGTCTCCTCCTCGTCCTCATCGTTCTGCTCGCTGTAATAGACTTTGTACCAGGCTCCGGAAGGGGCCGGATCGGTCCGGACCACTTCGAGCGCGGAGCGGTTGGAGTAGTCCCCGCTCAGCTTGACGGTGATCCGCTCCTCGGGCAGGTCGACTCCGTTGATGAGGACACGGCGTCCCCGCACCAGCACCTGCTCCCCGGGCAGTCCGATGACCCGCTTGACATAGTTGACCTTCGGATCACTCGGCAGCTTGAAGACGATGATGTCTCCCCGGCGGATCTCGCGAGTCGGGAGGAGCTTGCCGATCACCGGGGTCGTGCTCCCGAAGATAAACTTGTTGACAAAGAGGTGATCCCCGATGTTGATCGTGTTCTGCATCGACCCGGTCGGAACCGCCACCGCCTGCGCGATGAAGGTCATCAGGAAGAGCGCCATGGTGACGGTGATCAGACCCTGTTCGAGGTAGTCGCGCAGGAGGCTCTTGGGTTTGCCAGCGGCAGCCGTCTCACTGCCGGGGGGATTGGGCGATGGTGTCGGGTTCGTGTCAGCCATAGCCGGGATCATACACTATCTGGGGGCCAGGGGCCAAAGCTCGAACATCAGAAGTGTCCAGAGGAGCTTGCGGTGATCGGCCCGTCCCGATTCGTGCTCCCCGAGGAGCCGGGCAACATAGCTCGGCGAGAAGAGCCCTTGTCGGCGCAACCGATCGGGGGCAAGGGTCTCACGGACGAGCGGCCGAAGACCCTGCTGCAGCCACTGCGCCACCGGCATTCCGAAGCCCTTCTTCGGTCGCGCGAGAATCGAGGCTGGCAGGTGGTCGCGCATCGCCTCCTTGAGCACCACCTTGCCCGTGCTGCCTTGCAGCTTGAGCGACAAGGGGAGCGCGCAGAGAAACTCGACCAGGGTGTGGTCGAGAAAGGGCGCCCGCGTCTCGAGCGAGGCGGCCATGCTCGCCCGGTCGACCTTGACCAGAACTCCCTCCGAGAGATAGTGGCCCGCGTCGAGGCGCATCATCCGTTCGACCGGATCGAGCGATGAGGGCGAGTCGTCGGGGAGGATCTCATCGTAGACCAGCTCGTCCGGGACAGCGGCCGAGACGTCCGGCTGCAGCAGCTCGGCCTGTTGCGGGGCGGTGAAGGAGCCCATCCAGACGGTGTGGCGCATTCCCAGGGGCAGGGCGGCCCCCTGGACGAACCGCTTCGCCTTGAAGTCGAAAGAGAGGTTGGCGGTCGAGACCGGCAGCCGCGCGACGAGCGGCTCGATGACTCCGCGTCGCATCCAGGAGGGCAGGCGACGATACGACTCGGCCAGTCGGTGCGCGAAGTAGGTCGGATAGCCCGCCAGCAGCTCGTCTCCGCCATCGCCGCCCAGGGCCACGGTCACGTGTCGACGGGTAAACTCCGAGAGGAGGTAGGTCGGAATGAGCGAGGCGTCGCCGAGGGGCTCGTCGAGCAGCGCGGGGATCCGTGCGACCGTCGCGAGCATCTCCTGCTCGGTGACGGTCGCCTCGTGGTGGCGGGTACCGAGGTGCGCGGCGACCCGTCGGGCGTGGGCCGATTCGTCGAAGGACTTTTCGGAGAAGGCGATCGAGAAGGTCTCGACCAGCTGCCCGGCCTCGGCACAGGCGAGGGCCGCCACCGTGCTCGAGTCGATCCCTCCAGAGAGCAGAATGCCCAGCGGCACATCGGCGATCAGCCGGATCCGCACCGCCTCGCGCAGCCGCTCCCGCAACTCCTCCGCCGCCGTGGCCAGCGAGATCGGGCGTGGCTCG
>JBEIJP010000599.1:0-2515 GCA_040380245.1 Acidobacteriota bacterium
AGGTAGAGTTCCGGCGCGATTCGCGCGTAGAGCGTGATGTCGAGCGCGTGGTGATGGGTGACGAAGGGGCGAGCTGCCGCGCCTGTCGCCAGGGGGGAGAGCATCGGGGTCTCGACCTCGACGTAGCCCCGCTCATCGAAGAAGCGGCGAATCTCGCGGATGATCGTCGCCCGTCGCTCGAAGACCTCGCGCGTCGTCAGCTCCCCTTCGAGGCGCTCGTGGCCCGCGCCGCTGGCGATCAGGTCGACGTAACGCTGCCGGTAGCGGAGCTCCTTGTCCTGCACGCCGTGATACTTGTCCGGCATCGGGAGGTGCGCCTTGGCCAGGAACTGGAGCGACCCGACATGCAGGGAGAGCTCCCCGGTCCGGGTGACGAACAGATAGCCGCTGACGCCGATCCAGTCCCCGAGGTCGAGCTTCTGACTCAGCTCCCAGCCGGCTTCCCCCAGGTCGTTCCGCCGCAGATAGATCTGCAGGGAGGCTCGACCATCCGAGAGGTTCGCGAAGAGCGCTTTGCCCATCAGCCGCATTGTCTGCAGCCGCCCGGCCAGGCGAATCTCGCCTCCCTCCGCCTCCCGCAGCTGCCCGTTGAGCGACTCCAGCTCCTCGCCCTCTTTCCGACCGGCGAGGGGAAGGTAGCGCTCCACCAGTTCACTGATCGGGTGGGTTCGGTCGAAGCGGTGCGGGTAGGCGGCGTGCCCCAGCTCGACGATCTGCTCGAGGTGAAGGCGGCGCTGCAGGATCTGGTCATTCTCTTGTTCAGCCAATTGCGTGCTCCTGTCGATCTGGTCGGCGGTGGTCTCCCCTTCGCCCTTCTCTGACCCCATCTGCTATGCCCGAAGGCGGATTATAGAAACCGCCTGAAAAGTCTGTCAATTTTGCTGGATCTCGCGGGAGAAGGGAACCTCGCGGACCTCTTGCCCGTATAGCTCACCGTCTCCCTGTTGCAAAAGTCTGGGAGCGGCTCTGGATCTGGCTCACATCGAGAGGGAGATCGCCTGGCGCCGCTTCCATTGTCGCCCTACTGCCATCCTGGAGGTCATTGATGGGACGAACAATTGCCATTGTCCTGCTTGCCATTGTCGGCGTCATGTTGCTGGTCGCGGTTCTCTCGACGATCTTCTCCATCTTCGGGTTCATCCTGTCACTGATTCCGCTGCTCCTGAAGCTGGCCGTGCTCGGGCTGCTCGTCTTCTTCGTCTGGCAGATCTACCAGAAAGTGACCGGTAAGCGAGTCCTCTAAACGGGAGGCCTCTGCGGCTCTCCGAGGGGAGGAGGGCAGGCCCAACCGCGAGACCAGCTCGGGAAACGTCTCGAAGAGGACGTCCGCGCCGGCCGCGACCAGTTCTTCGCGGCCGCGAAACCCTCCCAGGTAGCCGTAGGTGGTCATTCCAGCGGCCTGTCCGGCAAGGATGTCGACCCGCGAGTCGCCGATCATCCGACAGTCGCCGGGCGGGACGCCGCAGCGACGGGCGGCTTCGAGGAGCATGGCCGGCGAGGGTTTTCGTTCCGCCAGGCTGTCCCCTCCAAGAACGACCGGGAAGTGGGTTCGTATCCTCAGGCCATCGAGGATGGCGATTGTCAGGTCGTAGGGCTTGTTGGTGACGATCGCCTTGGGGTGGTCGCGCAGCTGGTCGAGCGCCTCGAGCACACCCGGGTAGGGACGGGTCTCGTCGAGAAGGTGGGCGCGGTAGTGGACGCGAAAGGCGTTCAGCCCGTCATCGATCTCCGGACTCTGCGGTTCCCGGCCCATGACGGCGCGGAGACTCCGCTCGACCAGGAGCCTCGCCCCCTCTCCGACAAACCCGATGACCCGGGCCGCGCTCAGCCCGGGCCAACCCAGCTCCGCGAGCATCAGATTGACTCCCGTCACCAGATCCGCGCGGGAATCGATCAAGGTACCATCCAGATCGAACAATAGACCAACCATCTGGTTTCTCATCTCTCCACAGGCCCCTTCGGAGCGGACCTCCTGTTCCCGGACTCTCTTCGAATCTTCCCGGGAGGTCTCCTGCCACAGGCCAATCGAAACAGAATAGTAGCCTCTTTGCCACGAATCGGAAACAGTTCTCTCCCACCATCCCGATTCTTTTCCCGCACCCTCGTGGGAAGCGCGCGAGAGTCCTGTCCGCAAGAAGACCTCCGTCGAAGGAGGAAGGAGTGGTGATGGAGAAGCCTGAGGAGACGGCTGGCGAGCACAAGCATACCAATCGGCTGATCAACGAGACGAGCCCCTACCTGCTGCAGCACGCCCACAACCCCGTCGACTGGTACCCCTGGGGAGAGGAGGCGCTCGCCCGGGCACGCGCCGAGAATCGGCCGATTCTGCTGAGCATCGGCTACTCGGCCTGCCACTGGTGCCACGTCATGGAGCACGAGTCGTTCGAGAACGAGCCGATCGCTCGCTTGATGAACGAGCACTTCATCAACATCAAGGTTGACCGGGAGGAGCGTCCCGACCTCGATACCATCTATATGAACGCCGTCCAGATGTTGACGGGCCACGGCGGCTGGC
>JBEIJP010000600.1:0-2511 GCA_040380245.1 Acidobacteriota bacterium
CACGCGTCCACGATCCTGGAAGTCGAGCGCCCGCAGGAGCGCGAGCGATTCGACCGTCGTGACGTTCGCGTCTGCGATCAGCAGGCACTGCATCGCCGCCGACTTACTGCCACGGCTCCGCCAGACGATCTCCCGGCCCACCGCGTCCTTCGGCCCCGAGGTCTTCGCCAGCCAGGCCTCGAGCCGGCCGTCCCACAGGCCGTCGGCCCCAATGCCGAGGGCTTCGAGTTCCCAGCGGTCGCCGGCCTTGTGCTGCGCGGCAAGCGAAGCCCACGCCCGATCGGCCCGCTCTCCCGCAAGATCAATTTTCGGAGGTCTCGGCCCGGGACGTGCTCCATGACGATGCAGGTCGTCCCGCCAACCGCGATGAAGTCGTACACGCGGACGATGTTGGGATGGTCGAGTTGAGACTGGATGTAGGCTTCCCGAGCCAGCCGCTCGCGGAGATGGTCGATCTGACGGGGCGTAAAGTCTTCCGTCCGGATCGTTTTGATCACCACCTCGCGTGCCAGCAGTGTGTGTCGGCCGAGGTAGAGCTCCCCCATGCCCCCTTCGCCAAATGGGCTGATCACCTCGTAATTGCCGATGGTGCGTCCAATCATATTGCCCCCATTGGGAATGCTTATGTCGAGAAGATCGGTTCGCCAGGACTCCTTCTTCTCTTCAGTCAGTGCAGCGGACTTTCCTCTGTCGTGTGCCGGGGGGGCCCCCATTTGCGGTCGACTCTCTCCCGGATCTGGTATTTTCTCTGAATGCCAGTTTGAGCCCGCTTGGCGGGGTGTCAAAGGGAAGAGAACGCACCCGGCTTGCCCCCTACCGATTCTCCTTGGGAGAAAGGAATCAGGGCGTCAGCCGTTGGAAGTGGAGCAGGCAATCTTCCTGATCGAGGCGGACCACTGCCTGATAGCTCCCCATCCGTATCCGGTCCCCAGTTTGGAGGACGCAACGGGTGATCCGCTGCTCGTTGACGAAGGTTCCGTTGGTGCTCTCCAGGTCGACCAGAACATAAGCCGATTCGGACCGTGTCAGCGCGGCGTGGACCCGTGAGATCTTTTCCCCATCGAGCAGGACCTGGGTCGCTTTCCATCGACCGAAGGTGATCCGGGAATCCCAGAACTGCAGCGTTACCCCGATCTCCAGCCCTCGGATAACGATCTGAGGCGGCAGAACCACTCCACTCTTCCATCGATTGAACGCCCCTGCTGATTCTACCCTGAGTCCCCCTCGCGGCACTCCTTCGAGACTCACCTTCGCAGGTGAATCGGGCGGGATTTGACGCTCACCTGGATTCCAAGCCGAAATGCTCTCCTCGGGCGCGTGCAGCCCTGAGGTCGGATCGACGGTGCGGCGTACCACCAGCCGGTCCGTTGACTTATCGAGTGGAACGAAATCGACCCGCAGGTGGTCCCCCCCCACTTGAATCCAATCGCCATTTTGCAACTGGCACTCGTCGACGCGGGATCCATTGACACGTGTTCCATTTCGGCTTCGATCCCGCAGGAAGTACGCCTGACCAACCCGCTCGATCTCGCAATGAAGCCGGGAGACCGTCTCTCCCACGATCCTGACATCACAGTTCTCGCTTCGCCCGAGCGTCACCCGAACGTGCGTTTCTCTCCAGGTCAACATGTGTGAGGACGGCGGCGGCTGGCTTTGATCTTCGACGCTTTGAGGTGTCTCGGGTCGATGGCCGGCTCCGACAAAATGGCAAAGCCGGAGCAACTCGCCCATCTCCAACGACTCTTCGCGTGTTCTGCGTCGCAGCCGCCGCGAGGTCCGCTTCGCTCCTGCTCCGATTGGTCTTCTGTTCAATTCCAAGAAGACACTCCTGGGATTCGTTGATGTTTCTGCGAGGCAGGGTTGTGGTTCGTCCCGAAATTGCCCGAAGGGAACGCACCTACCTGGAGGTGATGCACCGGTTCAACCCAACTCAGCAGGCCACCCCGTTGAGAGACCAAGCTGCCTGTTGGTTCTCATTCGTTCTCAGGTACATTCCGACCCCAGACACGCAGGTTCTGCCTTAGAGCAGATTTGACGACGATCGAGGAGCCTGAAACTATATGACACACTTCCGTCCCGGAACTTAAACAACAGCTTGCCACCTTACCACGCGCCGTTGTTTTTTTCCATCAGACTCCAGGTTCCTCAAGTTGTTTCGTGCGTTCGCTCCTCCCGGGGACAGACTTCAAGGTTCCGCGCGAGGACGTCGCCGGTCAACGTCCTGCCTGCCCCCCCGAAGAAAGGTGGTTGACTCTTTGGCGAGTCGAAGGATACAATGCGCACGTTTGGTTAGGTTCTCGTTCTGGGCGAGCCTTGCCATTGGGTTGGCTTACGCCCATCCCGACCCCCGTCGATCCCAAACGCCCCGGTCAGCACCGCCCGGGACCTTACGGCCAGGATAGATGGTCATTTGATTCTCAACTGACTCGATGCGATAGACTTATGCCCTCAGACACCTGCAGGAGCAAGTCTGGAGTCTGTTTTTAGGAGTCTGGTGTTGAATGGTTGATG
>JBEIJP010000601.1:0-2509 GCA_040380245.1 Acidobacteriota bacterium
CCGCTCAAGTGTGATGTCAACCTGGGGTTCTATGGGGTGGTCGCGGTGGGACTCGCCATCCAGTCGTTCCGTAAGCAGCGCTATATGCAATGGAAGAATCGCAGCGTCTGATCCAGGTCGTCCTGCCCTCTCCCCGCAGGGAGCGGGCTGGACGCCTCAGGCGATCTCACGTTCCCGCAGGTATTTGATCTTGTCGCGCAGGCTGGCCGCCCGTTCGAACTGGAATTGGCGAGCTGCCTCGCGCATCTCGCCTTCGAGCTGGGTGAGGGTCTCGGCCAGTTTCTCGCGGGAGTAGTCGGCGTAGTCATCGAGCTGGAGCGGGACTTTGAAGTAGTCCGCTTCGTAGGCGGTGACGAGGGTCGCCTCGATCGGCTTGATGATCGACTGCGGGGTGATGCCGTGGGCGAGGTTGAAGGCGTGCTGCTTCTCGCGGCGCCGGCTGGTCTCGTCGAGGGCGCGCCGCATCGAGTCGGTCATCCGATCGGCATAGAGGATCGCCTTCCCCTGGGCGTGGCGCGCGGCGCGTCCAATCGTCTGGATGAGGGAGGACTCGCTTCGCAGGAAGCCCTCCTTATCGGCGTCGAGGATGGCGACCAGGGAGACCTCGGGCAGATCGAGCCCTTCCCGGAGCAGGTTGATCCCCACCAGGACATCGAACTCCCCCCGCCGCAGATCGCGCAGAATCTTGATCCGCTCGAGGGTGTCGATCTCCGAATGCATATATCGCACCCGAATGCCGAGGTCGCTGTAGTAGTCGGCGAGGTCTTCGGCCATCTTCTTGGTGAGGGTGGTGACGAGGACGCGCTCCTGTCGGCTGACCCGCTCCCGGACCTCGCCGAGCAGGTCGTCGATCTGCCCCCGGACCGGGCGGACGTCGACGACCGGATCGAGCAGGCCGGTTGGGCGGATGATCTGCTCGACAATCTCTCCCTGCGCCTTGGTCAGCTCGTATGGACCGGGCGTCGCTGAGACATAGATCGCCTGGCCGACCCGCGCCTCCCATTCTTCGAACTTGAGCGGGCGGTTGTCGAGGGCCGACGGCAGCCGGAATCCAAAATCGACCAGGGTCTGTTTGCGGGCCCGGTCGCCGTTGTACATCCCCCGGATCTGCGGGACTGACTGGTGGCTCTCGTCGATGATGACGAGGGTATCGGAGGGCAGATAGTCGAAGAGGGTCGGCGGGGGCGATCCGACCGGCTTGCCGGTCAGGTGGCGCGAGTAGTTCTCGACTCCGCGGCAGTAGCCCAGCTCATTGAACATCTCGAGGTCGTACATGACCCGTTGGTGGAGCCGCTGCGCTTCGACCAGTTTCCCCTGCTCGATCAGCAGCGGCTCCCACCACTCGAGCTCCTGCTTGATCGTCTGAACCGCTCGCTTGACGCTCTCGCGCGTCGTCACATAATGGGTCTTGGGAAAGATCGGGAGGCGGCTCTCGTGGGTCCGGATCACCTCTCCGAGGAGGGGATCGATCGTGCTGATCGAGTCGATCTCATCCCCCCAGAGTTCGATCCGCACCGCCTGGTCCTGGTAGCTCGGGTAGACCTCGACGACATCGCCGCGCACCCGAAAGGTCCCGCGCCGGAACTCGATGTCGTTGCGCTCGTAGAGCAGCTCGACCAGTCGCCGGATCAACTCCTGTCGGCTGATCCGCTGACCGGGCTCGATCCACATCAGCATCCCATAGTAGGCGTTCGGATCGCCAATTCCGTAGATCGCTGAGACCGAGGCGACGATGATCACGTCCCGTCGCTCGAAGACCGAACGGGTTGCCGAGAGGCGCAGGCGGTCGATCTCGTCGTTGATCGTCGCCTCCTTCTCGATGTAGGTGTCGCTCGCCGGAACGTAGGCCTCCGGTTGGTAGTAGTCGTAGTAGCTGACGAAGTACTCGACGGCGTTGTGCGGGAAGAAGGTCTTGAACTCCTGGTAGAGCTGCGCGGCGAGCGTCTTGTTGTGGGCCATGATCAGGGCGGGTCGGTTGACGGTTTCGATCACCGAGGCGACGGTGAAGGTCTTCCCGCTCCCGGTGATGCCAAGCAGCACCTGGTGCTTCTCGCCTTGTTGCAGCCCTTCGACGAGGGCTTTGATGGCCGCTGGTTGATCGCCCTGCGGACGGTATTCCGAGACGAGCTGAAATTGGGAGGTCATGGTAGTTCTCTTCTTCGGGGCGCGGGTCCGGCGCGCCAGGTCGACCAACCGCTCCTCGACGCCGAATGGTCCGTTCAGGTCGAGGGCGGGAAAAGAGCCATCATACCACAGAGGCCGCGCGGTCTTCTCCGGGAGCCTCGGCGGAGCGGTTGCCGAGCAGGGCTTTTGCAAAGTCGATCATGACTGATTCGGGTTGACAAAACAGAGAGGAGGCCGACATCTAAGTAACCCCTAACACAAACTTCTGATGGCTGGACCACAGTCTATTTGCGCGAGAGACAAGCAGGGGAGGCGTGTCAGCTTCCGCCCTGAAGGGGCGGCGCATACCAGCCCAGGGTGCAACCCTGGGTCTGCGAGGCCCCCC
>JBEIJP010000602.1:0-2503 GCA_040380245.1 Acidobacteriota bacterium
CGCGCTTTTTTGTTGACCCATTTTTTCGATGGATGGGGATTATTGGGACAGGTACCCGTCAATAGATGAAGGGAAGAGGAGTGAGGAAATAGGAGTGAGAAGAGTGGTAAGGGGTGAGGACGGGAGAGGGACGGAGGGATGGATGGGGAATTGCAGGGGGAGTTGCAGGGAGAATTGGACGGAGAACTGGATGGAGAACCGAATGGAGAACTGGACGGAGAACTGGATGGAGAGTCGCAGAGGGATGGAAGAACGGATCGCAAGCTGCTCGCTTACTTCGATACACGTGAGCCGCAGCTGCGGGAGGAACTGCTTGAACGGCTGATCCTGGAGGAGGCGGCGCCGGTGGTTCGCCGGATCATGCGCTATCGACTCCACTTCTACCTCTCCGAAATGGGGCAGAATGCCGGTAATCCAGAGGCGGAAGATCTCTACCACGACATTCTTCTACGATTGGTCCGGGCCTTGCGCCGCTTCTCGACTCATCCCACCCCACCGTCGATTCGGGACTTCCGTCACTACAGCGGCCGGGTCGCCACCAATGGCTGCAACGACTATCTTCGCCGCAAGTACCCGGAACGTACGCGGCTCAAGGATCTCGTCCGGGAGGTCCTGATTCGACATCCGGAACTGTCCATCTGGTCTCTCGGCGCGAGCAGTCCTGGTACCAAGCTGGATGAGGAGAATGGGGGAGGTGAGCAAGCTGGGCAAATTGGGCAAACAGGGCGACTGGGGCAAACGGGGCGACTGGGGCGATTGGGGCGATTGGGAAAAGTCGAGGAAGCCCGTCTCGCAGGGGTGAACGGAGGAGGCGAAGGGGAGAGAGCAGGAAGACGGGCACGCCCACGCAAGGGGGCCGGGGCAGATGGGGAGGGCGGGAGGGGAGGGGGGGAGGGGAGAGGCAGAGAGGGACAGCGAGAGGGCCGGGGCGAGGGAGATAGACAGGGAGATAGACAGGGAGATAGACAAGGAGATACACATGGATGGGAAGACACCCTGGGACAACTCTGCGGCTTACGCACGTGGCAGGATCGCCTACCGGGAACCGCCGAGTGGGCCCGGTGCCAGTTCCTTCTCGATGGCGTCTCCACTGGCTCGGACGCCGGGCACGCACTCGACCGGGAGCAAATTCTCGAAACGGGGCGCGCGATCGCACAGACCCGTCGGGGCCGTGGGACTCTCGGATCTTACCTGCACGAAATTCTCCTCTTTCTCGGGGGGCCCGTCGAGATCGACCGGTTGACTGGCCTCGTCGCCTTCCTGCTTGGAGTGCGCGAGCATCAGTTCGAGCCACTACCCGAGGAGCCAGACCGGGCCACCCCTCATGAACTTCGCGGGACTACCCACTCCCTCTCTTTTACCGACGAGGAAGGGGTCTCCAGCCCCAGTGGGCTGAAAACCAGAGGAAGAGGAACGATGGGCGTGGGAGGGATGGGTGGGAATAGAGAAGGCTGGGGACCGATCTCCGGGAATGAGGAGGCGAGAGATCCGGGCAAGGAGCCTCTCTCGGATCCGAGCCAGCATCGATCCGGGTCCGGAGGGCAGGGGAGCCGACCGTTCGGCGGCGACGCAGCTCCCCCGCTGATCGGTTCGATGGAGGGGAAGATTGCCCTCGACCGGCTCTGGTCGGCCGTCCTGACGCTTCCCCTCCGTCAGCGCCAGACCTTCTTCTTCAGCTTCGCCACCGCGGAAGGAGAGGATCTGCTGACCCTCCTTGTCGAAGGGGCGGTGGCTGCCCCAAGCCGGACCGCGGACTCTCTGGGCCTCTCCCTCGAAGAGCTGCTCGAGGTTTGGAAGCGTATGCCCCTGCGCAATCTGGAGCTGGCGAAGATGTGGGGGGTCGAGCGTCAGCAGGTCAACAAATGGCGGTATCTGGCCATTCGTCGACTCGAGAAACTGCTGTTGTCCCCCGCGGAGAGGAATCGTTCCCTCACCTGAGACGCGGCCCGGTGCGCCCTCCACCTGGTCGTGCGGATCTTCACCTCGCCTGTGCCGGATATGGAGTATCCCGGCGATGGACGGCAGGCAGGAGTCAACCAGAGAGGGAAGAACTGGATTGGAGCCCCATCATGGACCATCTCGACGAGATCACTTGGAAGATGTTGCTGCGGCGCACCGGCACAGGGGCGGAATTGGCCCGTGCCATGCGCCACCTCGAAGTCTGCCCCGATTGCCTGGCGCAGTGGCGTTCCCGGCGATTGGGGGTGACCGCCATTGATAGTGCGCCAGGCGGGCCACGCTGGATCGACTGGGAGGATCTCCTGGCGCGGTGGCAGCAGGAGGAGGCTCACGCGGAGGAGTCCCCGCTGGGGGAGGCCCAGGCGGTGAAGGCGCGTGTCGGGTAGGGGGAGAGGGCTGCCATCGTTCTCGGAGCGGCGCAACCTGCTGTCTCCGATCCGGGTGGGATCCGGCCAGCCTCTCCATCCGGAATCGGGAATACCAAACCGTCTCGCGTCGAGCCCCACGATTGTCGTATGCTACGCACCGTCTTTTCAGATAGAGC
>JBEIJP010000603.1:0-2502 GCA_040380245.1 Acidobacteriota bacterium
CTCCCCCTACGATGTGATGAACGCTGTCGAGAAGTATGACAAGCGGCTTGGGCTCTGCATCGATGTGGGCCACACCGCCCGCGCCGGAGTCGATCCCGCCGAGTCGATCATCAAATGTCGCGAGCGGCTCTATGATCTGCACATGAAGGACATCTACGCCCTCGGCCCGCGCAACACCCCGATCGAGAGCGGCCGGGGCATCCTCAACATCCCCTCGATCCTCCAGGCCCTCGTCAAGATCAAGTTCGAGGGGCTGGTCGGCTTTGAGTACGAGAAGGATGGGAACGATCCCGTCCCGGGCCTCGCCGAGTCGGTCGGCTACACCCGCGGCGTACTCGCCTCGCTCAAGGCGTAATCGCCTCCGCCAGAACAGGGGACGGATTGCTTCTTCAAGAAGACGAGGGATCCGTCCCCTCTACGATCGATCCACGTACGCCTCGATCGCCCACCAGCATCTTCCAGAGTTGCGCTCCCGCCCCGGTCAACTCACGATCTCGCCGCTTGACGACATAGAATCTCCGCGACCTTCGCCATCGTCGGTCAGGGATCGGGGTCAGGACGCCCGCCTTCTCTTCCCAATCACAGGCCCACGTCGAGAGGACCGCCCAGCCGAGGCCGGCGGCGACCGACTGCTTGATCGCTTCCGTGCTCGGAATGACGACCAGCCGCGCGAAGCGCGAGAGCTGATCCCCGAAGAGCCGCTCGACCACCGCCCGTGTGCTCGACCCGGCTCCCGGACGAAGAGCGGCCGCTGCCGCAGGTCCTCTCCCGTCAGCCGCCGGTGTCGGCTCTCCACGACGAGTGGATCGCCGCTCGACGCCACCAGGCGGAGTTGATCCGACCGGAACGGATGGGCCTCGATCTCCTCCGGCAGCGCAATCTCCCCCACAATGCCCAGCGGCGCCTGCCAGGCGAGCAGCCACTCGATCACTTCGCCGCTCGATCCGATCCGCGGCAGTGGAACCACCTCCGGATAGCGCCGCTCGAACTTTCTGAGGAGCGTCGGCAGCCGGTAGGTCCCGGGGGTACTCGACGCCGCGACGACCAGCTCCCCGGCGACCCGTTGCCGCGCCTCGGCGACCACTCCCGGCAACTCCTCGTAGAGCGAGATCACCCGGTCGGCTCGTTGGCGCACCGCCTTGCCCACTTCAGTCAGCACCATCCGGCGCGAGACTCGATCGAAGAGGGCCACTCCCAACCCGGTCTCGACCGCGCGAATGTGCGCCGAGACGGCCGGCTGACTGATCGAGAGCTCCTCCGCTGCCCGCGTCACGCTCCCCAGGCGCGCCACGACACGAAAGACCTGCCACGGATAGAGGTTGTAGTCGATATTCATCAGGAAAACCTTATCATACGTGTTAGAAAAATAGTATTTGTCTGATCTTTTAAATCTGACTACGCTCGCCTTTCCAGGTCACGGAAAGGGGGTTGGGCGATGGGGTGGGAAGAGGCGCCGCTGGTGGTGATGGTGGCTGGGTTGGTCATCCTTCTGGCATTGGAGCAGGGGATTCCGGCGATGCCCGGGCGGAGCGGCGTCTGGCGGCACAGGGCGTGGAACCTGGGGTTGGGCACGATCAACGCCGTGGCGCTGGGGCTGCTGGCGGCGCCGCTGCTGCGATGGGCGACCGTCTGGGCCGAGGCGCGGGGCATTGGCCTGGCGCGAGTGCTGTCGTTGCCGGAGGCGGTGGCGATTGGTCTGGCCCTGGTCGCCTTTGATGGCTGGATGTACCTCTGGCACCGGGCGAACCACGTCGTGCCCCTGCTCTGGCGGTTTCATCGCCTGCACCATAGTGACCCGGCGATGGATGCGACAACGACGGTCCGCTTCCATCCGGGAGAGCTGGCCATCTCGACCCTGCTTCGCCTGGCGGTGCTGCCGGTCCTGGGGCTGAGGATCGAGCATCTCCTGGTCTATGAGGTAGTCCTCTTTCCCGTCATCCTCTTTCACCACAGCAATGTCCGCTTTCCGGAGAAGATCGACCGAGTGGTGCGGACGGTACTGGTGACCCCGGCCATGCACCGGGTCCACCATTCGAAGCGACAGATCGAGACCGACAGCAACTACGGAAGTGTCCTCTCGATCTGGGACCGGCTGGGCCGCAGCTTCCGACGGCGACGGGATGGCAGCGCCATCGAATTTGGCCTCTAACCCGCCAGTCCCCCAAAAATCCTCACCCCATCGCGGAAAATCGCCCACCCCTCCGACGCCTGGCCCGCTTCTGCGATAAATAAGCGGAGGAACATTCCGCAAAACCTTCCCACCTTGACCGAATTGGCCTAGGATACCCATCGGTACGAGAGTTGCATAACCGTAGTCGATTCGCCGAGGATCGACGGATCGGGGATGAGGGAGAAGGCCCGGGAAGGCCCGAAAAGCAAGGATCAGGAGGAGAGCCGTATGGGAAGCAGTGGGGAGCGGGGAAAGAGGAAGATTCTTGTCGCCTATGATGGATCGGCGATTGCGAACACGATGCTCGACGATTTGCGCCGCTCGGGGCTGCC
>JBEIJP010000604.1:0-2501 GCA_040380245.1 Acidobacteriota bacterium
GATCTCAACGCGACCATTCTGCATTGTCTCGGTCTCGATCACGAGCGGCTGACCTGGAAGTACCAGGGACGCCATTTCCGTCTGACGGATGTGCACGGGCGGGTTCTGGAGCAGATCCTGACCTGAAGAAGAGATCATTCACCTGGAAGGGACCCGAAAAGTGTTGGAACGGGAATCGACGATCATTGGATTGGATATCGGTGGAACCAAGACCGCCATCGTCGAGGGCGCTTTTGACGGCCGGATTCTCCGCCGGATCGAGCTGTCGACAGAGGCCTGGCGACCCTTTTCCGAAACCAGCCCGAATCTCTATCGCACGATCCAGGGACTGCTCGATGCGGCCCGAGAGGCGGGGCGACAGGTCGTCGCGATCAGCGTCTCCGTCGGTGGGCCGCTGGTCATCGAATCGGGGATCCTCCTCGACCCACCTCACTTGTCAGGCTGGCGAGATCTGCGGCTGCGCGATCACTTGATGGCGGCCTTCCCGGGTCTGCCAGTCTTCGTCGAGCACGATGGGAACGCCGGCGCACTTGCCGAGTTCCATTTTGGCGCGGGGCGCGGCCGTCCCCACCTGCGCCATCTGGTCTTTCTCACCTGCGGCACAGGACTTGGAGCTGGACTGATCGTCAATGGGCAGGTGTTGCGTGGCGCCACGGATACCGCCGGCGAAGTCGGCCATCTGCGACTTGCTCCGGACGGACCGGTTGGGTATGGCAAGGCGGGCTCGTGGGAGGGGTTTGCCTCTGGGGCAGGACTGGTCAATCTCGCGGTGCGGCTCTTTCCAGATCGCTGGTCGGCCGAGACTCCAATTCGCCAACTGGTCGAGGCCATGCTGGCCGACGAACCCGCCGCTCTGGCTGTCGCCGCCGAGGCGGGGCGCTGGATGGGTCGCGGGATCGCCATCCTGCTCGACACCCTCAACCCTCAACTGGTCGTCATTGGAACGCTCGGCGTCGTGCTCGGTGAGCGATTGCTGGCCAGCACCCGAGCGACCGTCGCCGCCGAGGCCCTGCCCGCCGCCGTTGCCGGCTGCGAGATCGTGCCGGCCGGATTGGGACGGGCCGTCGGTGACGTCGCGTCCCTGATGGCCGCCCTCACCCGATATTCGGCAGATCCTCTCTTCTCCGCGCCACTCTCTCCCACCCACTAAACCAGAGGTACAAGCCAGGTTTCACCCCGGCAGGGTGGGGCTAGGCGTGCTGTACCTCCTGCACCAGCTTGGTGATCGAGGACTTGGCGTCTCCGTAGAGCATCCGCGTGTTGTTCTTGTAGAAGAGTGGATTTTCGAGACCGGAGAAGCCTTTCCCGCGGCCGCGCTTGAGGACAATGACCGTGTGAGATCGATCGACCTCGATGATCGGCATGCCGGCGATCGGGCTCTTCGGGTTGTCGCGCGCATCTGGATTGACGACGTCGTTGGCGCCAATGACCACCGCCACGTCGGTCGACGGCATCTCGGGATTGATCTGCTCCAGTTCGTAGAGCGCCGAGTAGGGGACATTCGCCTCGGCAAGCAGAACGTTCATATGCCCTGGCATCCGGCCGGCGACAGGATGAATGGCGTACTTGACCTGGACGCCGCGGCTTTCGAGCGCTTCGCCGAGCTCACGAACAACGTGCTGCGCCTGGGCCGTCGCCAATCCATACCCGGGTACGAAGACGACCTGGCGGGCATAGGCCAGCTGCATGGCCGCATCCTCGGGGCCGATCTCGCGCATCTCGCCGGTGACGGCCTCACCGGTATCGACCACCGGCGACCCAAAGGCGCCGAAGAGCACGTTGGTGATCGATCGATTCATCGCCTTGCACATCAGGATCGAGAGGATGAAGCCAGAGAAGCCGTCCAGCGTACCGGCGATGATCAGCACCTTGTTGTCGATCGCAAAGCCGGTCGCGGCGGCAGCCAGGCCGGCGTAGGAGTTCATCAGCGACATGACCACCGGCATGTCCGCCGCCCCGATCGGCAGCACCAGCAGAATCCCGAAGAGGAAGGACAGGCCAACCATGACGAAGAAAAGGGTCGACTGCGTCGGATCGATGATCAAATACACGAAGATGAAGGCGGCAATCGCAAAGAGCGAAACGTTGAAGACGTTCTGCCCCTTATAGGTCATCGGAGTGCCCCTGACCAGCTCCTGCAGTTTGGCGAAGGCGAGCAGGCTTCCCGTGACCGTCAGGCTGCCGAAGAGGACCTCGAAGCCGAGGGCCGTCATCTTGTAGCCCGCGATCGGTTCCCCGGAATGGAGCGCGTGCCAGTACTCCGCGATCCCGACGAGCGAGGCCGCCAGCGCGCCGAAGGCGTGCGAAAGCGCGGTTCGCTGCGGCATGGCGGTCATTGGCATCCAGATCGACATCGCCGCGCCAATCAGGCTGCCGATGATCAGGCCGATGATGATCAGATCGTAGCTGACGATCTCATGTTTGAGGAGCGTGCCGATAATGGCGACGAGCATACCGGCCGCGGCGAGGTTCATGCCCTTCCGCGCCGACTGTGGATGCGA
>JBEIJP010000605.1:0-2498 GCA_040380245.1 Acidobacteriota bacterium
ACTCCCTACATCAATGGACGCTGGATCGTCCCGGGGCTGGTCGCCGCTGTCGCCCTCTGGTTGCTGGTCTTTGAGACGGATCGCGTCCTGGGTTTTCTCTCGCTCCAAAGTTCTGACGGGTCATCCCTCCATTGGTGGGGTTCTTTTCAGCATAAGATCCCCCTGCTGGTCTACATCTGTCTGGTGATCTTCCTGACGATCGTGACCTTTCGAAGATCCCTCTCCCTGATTCCAGTCCTCGGACTCCTGACCTGCGGGTATTTGATGACGGAACTGGGCTGGACCAACTGGCTGCGGTTTCTTCTCTGGCTGCTGGTCGGGCTGGTGGTCTACTTTTCCTATGGGCGGCACCATAGCCATCTTGCCCGTCGTTCCAGGGAGGAAAAGACGCCGCCCAGCTTCGAGGATCAGAAGGAAAAATAGTCTTTTTTTACGGATAGATTCAGAGTAATATGTCGTTGTCTTTTTCCTGTGTTCGGAAAGGGCCTCGACCCCCCACCCACTCCGCCGCACAGAGTCCCATAGGGCATTACCCGTAGGACTTGATCTTGATCGCACATCGTCTGTGTCTATTCCACCGATTCACGGCCCGTGGAATGACCTTCCCCCATTTCTTCGCAGAATCCAGATCCCCTCGGGGACAACTTGTTCTCCCAGATTGACATCCAGGCGATGCCGGCCAAGATGAGATTGCCGGACGCATCAACTGCTGAACGGATAAGTGGGAAAGTCGAGGGAAGAAGGGTTGAGAAAAGTGAACCGCGAAGGGGGAAACTGGTGACATCAACCAGCTGGCGATCGGGATCCAGGCAACCGAAACGAGGACAGTGTCAAAGGTAAGCACAGCGTCAGAAACAAAGAATGAGGATCGGTGATGCAAATCAGACAAGTTCGATTGGCGAAGAGGCGGATGGCGGAACGGAAGCGAGCGTTGTGGTCCAGGAGAGCGATCCTGGCGGGCGGGCTGGTTCTGCTGATGGGCTGGATGGGAGGCACCTTCCTGGCCCGTTGGGGGACTGCCTTCTCCTCCACATTGCAAGAAAGCATAGGCGAAGTCGAACCAAATGAAACGATTCAACTGGCAACACCGATCACGCTGCCAGGACAGCGGACCGGGAGCGTTCGATTTGGCGATGCCAGTCAGGTGGAATATCGCTATCAGAACGGTCCGGTCGACCGAATTGAAGACCTCTTCAAATTCCGAGTGCCGGCGGGGCCAGCGCAGCCTGTCAACGTGGCCTTGACCTTTGACAACGCCGCGATCGATCTTGACCTCTTTCTGTTTCAGCTGGAAGGAACATCGACACTCAACGCACTTGGTGTCTCGAATGGGATGACGACCACCGAACGCATCTCACCAGCGCCCACCTTGCCGGCTGGGGAGTACCTGGTTGGGGTATCCGTCTTTGATGACCCAAAGAACCAGGGAGTGGCGCAGTACAGACTGGATCTCACACTGGGAACGGCGCCTCCCTCGCCGGTCATCTCACGGCTGACTCCGGCATCGGTCGAAGCCGGCAGTGGGCCCTTTTCCCTTCGCGTACGGGGGGAGAACTTCATCGAGGGGAGATCGGTCGTGAGGTGGAATGGAAATGCCCGGGCGACCACCTATCTCCAGCCGGGAGAGCTGCTCGCTTACCTCTCGGCCGCCGACACTGCGGCGCAAGGCACCGCACTCGTGACAGTGGAGAATCCCGCAGCAGATGGAGGAGGATCGCTGCCAGCTAGATTTTCGATTCTCGCTCCAGGGCAGCCTTTGGTCGAAGAGGAGCCCAACGACCAGCCCGAGCAGGCCAATGTACTCACCGTTCCAGGAAAGCGAGCCGGGCGCGTCTCGGTCAATGAGGCGGGAGCCGTTCGCGTCGCGCTCGGGGTTGGGCTCACCGATACGATTGAGGATCTTTTTGCGATCCGGCTGCTCGAGGAGAGCCGTGTGCAGCTGACCTTGACAGGCGACAACGCGCAGGCCGTGACCGCACTCTACCTTATGAGTGAAGGGCCAACCGAGGGACAGGTGACCGTTCTGGCAAGCTCGAGACGCCAGGGAGTCCGACAGCTGATCACCACGCCGATCAAATTGGCGGCGGGTCGCTACCTGGTCGGTGTCTCCTCGGTCGGGGGAGCCAGTGGGTACACTTTGGAAGCCTCGATTCCAGGGGCCAGATTGCTTCAGGTCGAGACCGCCAGCGCCGCACCGGACAGCACCGCCTCCGTCCCGGTCTCATTCCTGGCGGATGGAGATGAAGCCGGGATGACCTTCAGCCTGGCGTTCGACCCAACGATCCTGGGTAGCCCGACGTGGCTGGCAAGTCCCGCTCGGACGTGAGATCGGGTCCGGTTGGACACTTCGCTCCTCAGTCAGGGATTGCTCGGGATTGAGTATCGCCTTCCCGATGGGACCACCTTGCCGGCTGGTTGGCAGACGCTTGGTTCGATCCATTTCTCGATCCGTCCCGGGGAGAGGCGGCAGACGACACCGGTGGAACTGGAGGATCGAC
>JBEIJP010000606.1:0-2493 GCA_040380245.1 Acidobacteriota bacterium
GCATCCCCGCAAACGAGAGCCCACTGACTGCCAGCGCTGGCCAGACCTCACGCGTCTCTTTCCAGTTGACCATACTCCGCACCAGCCAGAGCGGCAGAATCGCCGAGAGCGGCGCGAGGATCCGACCGGTCATCGCGCTCAACGCCACCTCGTCCAGCCCCGTCACCCCGGAGAGGATCCGTAGCGGATTGCCGACTCCCCCCCAGGCCACCGGGGCGGTGTTGGCCACCAGGCAGAGCGTCGCCGCCTGGAACGGGTTGAACCCAAGGCCGATCAGGAACGCCCCCGCGATCGCCACCGGCGCGCCCCCTCCCCCTGTCCCTTCGAGGAACGCCCCAAAACAGAAGGCGATGAGGATCAACTGCAGCCGCTTGTCCGAGGAGAGGTTGGCGATCGAATCCTTCATCACCTGGAACTGCCCGGTCTCG
Source organism: Acidobacteriota bacterium (assembly GCA_040380245.1). Lineage (GTDB taxonomy): Bacteria > Acidobacteriota > Blastocatellia > RBC074 > RBC074 > CAIOZW01. Next base: position 429 of record JBEIJP010000606.1, read on the forward strand.
ACGGCGACGTTGTAGAGGAACATCGAGGCGATGATGATCCACGCAATGCGCAACAGCCCGAAGATCACTCCGTGTACCGCCGCCGCGCCGACCATCACCGCCGGCATTCGGAAGACGAGCAGCGCCAGCAAGACGGCCATCAACATGCCCCACATCGCCGATACCCAGACCCGCTTCTTCAATGCGACCAGCACGAAGAAGAGGGTCAGCACCGGCAGTGCGGCAATGATCGTCGAAAGTGGCCAGAAGCCAAAGGGATCGTAGTTCTGCATCCAGGTAACTGGCGTCATCGGAAGTTCCCCCTCCAGAGGAGATATGGCGGATAATTACAGCGAGATATCGATTCAGGGTTGCGTGATCCGGGGCGGCTCCGAGATGGCCGACGGCGATAGGGGGGCCGAACCGTCCCGGCCCCCCTTTCACCAAAGGCCAAGCTCAGACCAGAGAGGCCTTCAGTCGCTTCGCGACGATGTCGACCTCGCCCGGTTGAAGCTGCCAGATGCCGATCGAGAGCGACTGTGTCGCCTCGGCCGGCGGGGTATTGCCCGGCGTGATCTCGATCGAGGGCGCCCCCTCCTTCATTCGCTTCCGTACCTCGTCCGCCGTCAGATCGAGAGCCGCTTTCTCCCACGTCAGCCGGACCGTCGGGACGTGGTTGGCGATGGGGGGAACGTAGACCTCTCCCCGAATCGCCTTGTTCGCCCCCATCGCCGCCTCGGTCACGACCTTCGCGCGTCGCTCCCACTCCTTCCACTCGGCGGTCTCCTCCCGCTTGAGGTAGACCTCGACCGCGACCATCATCCCGAGCAGCTCCTCTTTGTTGACCTTCATCCCGCGGCCGATGCTGTCGCTGTTCGGCGAGTAGTTGAGGCGCGCCGCCTCGATCAGATCCTTGCGCCCGAGGAGCAGGCCGGCGCTCTGCGGTCCGCGGATTCCCTTGCCGCCCGAGAAGGCGACGAGGTCGAACCCCATCTTCGTATACTTGGAGATGTTCCTGGTGGGCGGGACATCGGCCGCGGCATCGTTGAGGGTAGGGATCTGATGCTTCCTGCCGATCGCGACGAACTGTTCGAGCTTGACCTCTCCGCGTGGTTCGGCGTCGTTGAAGAAGAACATCAGCGCGGTCTTTTCGTTGATGGCCCGCTCCATCTCGGCCGCCGTCTCGACCTCGATCAGCTTCACTCCGCAATTGCGCACCGCGTGATCATACCCGTTCCGATGCGACTTCTGCACAATCACTTCGTTCTTCATCCCGGAACCGGCGAGATCGGGGATCCGCCGAATCCACTCGGGATTCTTGCCGGCGACGACTCCCGCCGTCCCGGCGGTGAGCGCCGCCGCCGCGCCGGAGGTGACCATCGCCGCTTCACAGCCCACCAACTCGGCGATTCGCCTGCCCACCGCGTCGTGCAGATCATTGAGTGGGACAAACGTCTTCGACGCATAGTTGATCGCCGCGACCACCTCGGGATGCATCAGGGACGCGGTGAGGGTCGTGTAAGTGCCGGCGGCATTGATGAAGGGACGCACGCCAAGCTCCCTGAAGTAGTCGCGCACCGGGTCGGCCTTGACCGCCGCCAGTGACTCGTGTCTGAAGATCGACCCGATGAAGGGCAGGCTCGACACCGCCTGCAGAAAGTTGCGACGATTGGACATGACTCGCTCCTCTTCTTCCTGAACACGTTCCCGCGCAAGACGAGAACCATGAGAGACGGGGGACCCGGGAAGACGATGCTTCGCAGATCCCCCGTGATAGTTGATCCAGGCCCGGATGTGCCTAGAAGATCAGTTTCAGACCGAACTGCATCTGGCGCATCGGCGCGACGATGTTGGCGATCGATCCCGGACCCCGTGATGGCGCGATCTGGGTCGGGAAGGCGCCGCCAGCCGTCGTTGGCAGGAAGGCCGTCGCCGCGTTGAGCCCCGCGTTCGGTGTGCCGAACTGAGGCGTATTGAAGATATTGAAGATCTCCGCCCGGAACTGGACCCGCAGATCCTCTTTGATCGCAATGTTCTTGATCAACGAGAAGTCGACATTCTTGAAGCCTGGGCCTTCCAGAATCCC
>JBEIJP010000607.1:0-2492 GCA_040380245.1 Acidobacteriota bacterium
CTACAGCGACGACGACATCGACCACCTCGGCAACCGACGTGTGCGGGCGGTTGGCGAGCTTCTCGAGAACCAGTTCCGGCTGGGCCTGGTCCGGATGGAGCGGGCGATCAAAGAGAAGATGTCGATCCACAACGAGATGCAGACCGCGATGCCGCGCGACCTCATCAACGCCAAGCCGGTGACGGCGGCGGTGCGGGAGTTCTTCGGCTCTTCCCAGCTCTCGCAGTTCATGGACCAGACCAATCCGCTCTCGGAGATCACGCACAAGCGGCGGCTCTCAGCGCTCGGACCGGGCGGTCTCTCCCGGGAACGGGCCGGATTCGAGGTGCGGGACGTCCACACGACCCACTACGGCCGGATCTGCCCGATCGAGACACCGGAAGGGCCGAACATCGGGCTCATCTCCTCGCTCTCCTGCTTCGCGCGGATCAACGAATTTGGCTTCATCGAGTCGCCGTACCGCAAGATCGAGGATGGACGGGTCGTTGAGTACGTCCTGGTGCACAACCCCGGCGACACGGGCTTCAAGCCGGGAGACCATCTCGAGCAGAGCAAGATCCTCGACGCCAACAATAAGTTGCGCGAAGGCCAGAAACCGGCGCTCTACGAGCCCTACCCGTTCTACCTGACCGCCTGGGAAGAGGACAAGTACGTCATCGGACAGGCCAATATCGAGCTGGACGAGAAGGGGTACATTGTCCACGAGCGCGTCAACGCGCGGAAAGCCGGGGAGTTCATCCTCGCCATGCGCGAGACGGTCGAATTCCTGGATGTCTCGCCGAAGCAGCTCGTCTCGGTGGCGGCCTCGTTGATTCCCTTCCTCGAGAATGACGACGCCAACCGCGCCTTGATGGGATCGAACATGCAACGGCAGGCAGTGCCGCTCCTGCGAGCGGAATCGCCGTTGATCGGTACGGGGATGGAGCGGGTCACCGCCCAGGACTCCGGGGCGGTCGTCGTGGCGCGCCGCGACGGGATCGTCGATGTCGTCGACTCGGAACGGATCATCATCCGCGTCGATCACAATGTCGACGGCACGCTCTCGCGCGAGGTGACGGCCGACATCTACCCGCTGATCAAGTTCAAGCGGTCGAACCAGAACACCTGCATCAACCAGAAGCCGATCGTGCGCAAGGGACAGCGGATCCGCAAGGGCGACGTCATCGCCGATGGTCCCTGCACCGACGGGGGGCGAGCTGGCGCTCGGCCGGAACGTGCTCGTCGCCTTCATGCCCTGGCGCGGCTACAACTTCGAGGATGCCATCCTCATCTCCGAAAAGATGGTCAAGAACGACTACTATACCTCGATCCACATCGAGGAGCTGGAGATCGAGGCGCGCGACACCAAGCTCGGACCGGAAGAGATCACGCGGGACATCCCGAACGTCGGCGAGGCCGCGCTGCGCGACCTCGATGACAGCGGCATCATCCGGATCGGGGCCTACGTCAAGCCCGGGTCGATCCTCGTCGGCAAGGTCACCCCGAAGGGGGAGACCCAGCTGACCGCCGAGGAGAAGCTGCTCCGCGCCATCTTCGGCGAGAAGGCCGGCGATGTCCGCGACGCCTCGCTCAACTGCCCGCCGGGCATCGAGGGGACGGTCGTCGACGTCAAGGTCTTCACCCGCAAGGGGCAGGAGAAAGAGGCCCGCAGCCTGGCGATCGAGGAGGCGGAAGAGGCCAAGCTTCGCAAGAACCTCGATGACGAGATCCGGATCCTCGAAGAGGAGCGCAACAAGCGGATCTATGAACTGATCGAGGGGCGGAAACTGGAGCAGGACCTCGTCTTCCGTGGCCGCACCGTCGCCGCCAAGGGGGTCAAGCTGACCCGGGAGATGCTCGCCGGACTCGACATCGGCGCTCTCAAGAAGATCGAAGTCAGCGGAGCCCGCGACGTCGCCGCCGAGATCAAGGATCTAGAGCAGCGGACCGAGCGCCAGATCGCCATTCTCGATCACCTCTACCAGGAGAAGATCGAGAAGATCAAGAAGGGCGATGAACTCGCACCGGGCGTCATCAAGATGGTCAAGGTCTTCATCGCGATGAAGCGCAAGCTCTCCGTCGGCGACAAGATGGCCGGACGCCACGGCAACAAGGGGGTCATCGCCCGGATCCTGCCGGAAGAGGATATGCCCTACCTGCCGGACGGCACCCCGGTCGAGATCGTGCTCAACCCGCTCGGAGTGCCCTCGCGCATGAACGTCGGGCAGATCCTCGAGACCCACCTCGGGTGGGCGGCCCACGTCCTCGGCCTCCACTTCGCGACCCCGGTCTTTGACGGGGCTCCGGAAGAGGCGATCAAGAAGTTCCTCCGCCAGGCCGATCAGAAACTGGTCGACGACGGGAACCCCTCGATGATCAACGAGTCGGGCAAGACGATCCTCTACGACGGCATGACCGGGGAGGTCTTCGAGCAGAAGGTGACCGTCGGGTACATCTATATGCTCAAGCTCTCCCACCTGGTCGACGATAAGATCCATGCCCGCTCGATTGGC
>JBEIJP010000608.1:0-2489 GCA_040380245.1 Acidobacteriota bacterium
CGGGAGGACCGGAGGCCGGCATTGTCGCGCTCGACAAGCTGACGGGGAAGAAGGTCTGGTCCGCCGCCGGGCTGGGAGATGAGGCGGCCTACTCCTCCCCGATTCGGGTGACGGTCGGCAACGTTCCGACGATCCTCAACTTCACCTCCTCTGCCGCTGTCGGGGTGCGGGCGACGGATGGCAAGGTCATGTTCCAGTACACACGGGCCGCCAACGGGACGGCCAACTGCGCGACGCCCGTCTTTGCCAACAACAAGGTCTTCTTCAGTTCGGCCTATGGCACGGGCGGGGCGCTGCTCAACCTGGTGGCCAACGGCGGGGAGGTCGAGGCCCAGGAGGTCTACTTCACGCGCGAGATGATGAACCACCACGGGGGGATGGTGCTGGTCAACGGCTACCTCTATGGCTTCTCGAACGCCATCCTGACCTGCCTCGAGTTCGAGACGGGCAAGAAGATGTGGAGCCACCGCAGCGTCGGGAAGGGGTCCCTGACCTATGCCGATGGGATGCTCTACCTGATGGGGGAGGGGCAGGTCGTCGGCCTGGCGGAGGCCAACCCGAAAGGCTACTTCGAGCGGGGCCGTTTCACGATCGAGGACTTTGGACGCCCGAGCTGGGCCCACCCGGTCGTCGCCGGCGGAAGGTTGTACATCCGGAATCTGGGGACCCTCACCGTCTATGACATTCGCGCGGCGAAGTAGGCGGTTCACGCCCGGTCGAGTCTACTCGACCGCGGCGTGGTCGGTCCTTTTCGGAAAGGCCCAGCGGAGCAGGAGCGGAGTGATCATCGTCGTAAAGAGGACCATAATCACCATCATCGAGAAGATCTGCTGATCGATGACGCCGCTGGCGAGTCCGACGCCGGCGACGATCAGCCCCACCTCCCCGCGCGAGATCATCCCGATCCCGACGCGCAGCGACTCGGGTCGTGTAAACCCACAGAGCCGGGCCGGGATCGAGCAGCCAACGATCTTGCTGACTACCGCGATCAGGAGGATCAGCCCCAGCAGGCCGAGCTGGGAGGGGTCGCCCAGAATCGCCCGTCCATCGGCCTCGAGGCCGATCGAGATGAAGAAGACGGGCACGAGAATGCTGTAGGTCAGCGGCTCCATTCCTTCCTGAATCTCTTTCCGCAGGCTGGTCCGGGCGACAAAGACACCGGCGAGATAGGACCCGGTGATCGCCGCGACCTGCCCGACATACTGCGCGAGGAAAGAATAGAGCAGGGCCAGGGCCACCGTCGCCGCGAGCAGGGCCTGGCTGGCGGACAGGCCACGCGCGAAGCCAAGATCCGTTCGAAGTAGCGCGCGGCAAACCAGCTGCCCACCCCGAAGAAGGCTCCCATCAGTAGGATCAGCGACGAGATCTCCGCCGCCTTGTTCCCCCCGAAGAGGGAGGCCGACAGGAGGACGGGGAGGGACTGCCCCATCTCACTGCCGCCCCCGCCGATGCTCGCGAAGGCGATGACGAAGGAGAGGACGATGATCCCCAGGACGTCGTCGATCACTGCCGCGCCGAGGATCGTCGAGCCCTCCTTCGATTTGAGCTGGCGCAACTCCATGAGGGTCTGGGCCGAGATCGAGACGCTCGTCGCGGTCAGGACGGTCCCGATGAAGATGGCCTCCCGCCACTCAAAATCGAAGAGGCGCCCGAGGGCTGTTCCCGCCAGCAAGGGGGTGACGACGCCGCCGAGGGCCGCCCAGAAGGCGACCCGTCCGATCCGCTTCATCTCACCCAGGTCCGTCTCCAGCCCCGCGACGAACATCAGGAGGATGACTCCCAGCTCCGAGAGATCCTTGAGCGTCGCGTGGAGCGTCCCCTCCGCGCCGTGGAACGGCCAGTAGTCCAGGAGGTTGAGGACGCTCGGTCCGAGGACCAGCCCCACGAGGATCTCGCCAAAGACCGAGGGCTGCCCAAGGCGGACGCTGATCGCTCCCGCCGCCTTGGCGGCGACGACGATGATGACCAGCAGGAGAATCAGTTGGAGAAGGTGCGGCACGGCAGCGGTCCTGAGGTTAGGGGCTTCGCGGGAGAGCCTCCGCGGTTAGCGGACAGCGATTCCCTGGATTTCAAAGTGGGCTCCGCGCAGCAGCGGTCCTGACCCGATAAACGCTCGCGCCGGGAAGTCCTTCGCGAACGCGCGCCGGTAGGCGGCATTGAAGCGATCGTAGAGCGTCAGGTCTGGGCAGTAGACGGTGACGCTGACGAGATGGTCCATGGTCATGTCGGCGGCGGCGAGCGTCTGCCGGAAGCCGTCGAGCATCAGGCGGATCTCCTCATCGAGGTCGGCGGGGACCTTGCCCGTCTTCGGGTCTGTGCCGAGCCGGCCGGAGAGGTAGAGGGTTCCACCGACGAGGATCCCGTCGCTGAAGGGGAGCTCCGACGACTTCCCGGGAAGGTTGATGACGCGCCGCGTCGTCGACGACTGAGCGTGAACGGTCGGCAGCGCGCTCCGCTCGTCGAGCCCTTCGCGGGTGAGCAGGACTCCC
>JBEIJP010000609.1:0-2488 GCA_040380245.1 Acidobacteriota bacterium
AAAGAGATTCGGGCCCCAAGCTGCAGTTGGCGCGGTCCACCAAACCGCGCGGTCGAGGGCGCGGTGAAGGGCTGTCCCGGCAGGGGGAAGCTGGTCGGAGGGGCCAGCGTCGGCAACGCGTTGCCGGTGTTCCCAAAGACGCTGATCGCGTCGACGCCAAAGTTCTTGTTGGCCGCCCGCGTGACATTGAAAGCCTCGGCGGTAACCGCCACGGCCAACCGTTCCCCCAGCCGGAACGACTTGAGCAATCGCAGATCGAGGTTGAAGAAGTGTGGCTGGCGGAAGGAGTTCCGCCCAACAACCCGCCCGCCGATGACAGCCCGATCATTGTCTGGATTGAAGTCTCCCTGGATGTCGTCACCCGCGACCGCGGTGTAGGGGAACCCGGAGCGGGTGATCAGTATCCCACTGACAGTGAAGCCTGCCCCCAGATCGACCAGCCCATTAACGTTGAAGTTGTGGCGGACATCCTGCTTCGAGGGACCTGCCTCAGCCTTGAGATCGAAAGGATTGAGCGTTGTCTCGCGCGAGAAGTTGCGCTCGTTCGAATCGTCGTCGCGATTGTGCGAGTAGGTGTAGTTGGCGCCGAAGAGATAACGTCGCGCAAAGCGGCGCTGGAGGTTGACGACGAGGGCGTCGTAGGTAGCGTGGGCGGACGACTCGTTGACCGAGAAGATCCCGATCGCCGAATTGGGCCGGGGATTGGTGAAGCGCGGGTAGCCGGTCGCCGCGTCGATGACGGGCGCTCCGAGGTTCCGATCGACCCGGCGCTGCAGGTTCCAGGCGGAGCTGTGCACGTAGCCAAGCGAGAGTGTTACCCCACCGCCAAGCTGGTGGTCGAGATTGACTGCCGTTTGAAAGGTCCGGGGATTGCGAAAATCGGGCTGAAATCCGAAGGCGCGGGTCTGGACGCGGTTCCCGATTCCCGTCGGGAGGACTGGGACGCCAGAGAGGATATTGGGATAGCGGATGATGGCGCCGTTGCCGCGAAAGACGCAGTTGTCAGGGATTCCGGTGAGCGCTGTTCGGCAGGCGCCGCTCCGTTCATCGAAACTGAAGTCGCGGGTCAGCAGGTTGTTGTTGATGAAGACGCGGTGGAAGAGGGTCGCGGGTGTGCGTGAATTGAAGAGGCCCGCTGAGAGGCGCAGGATCGTTCGGCCCTTGCCGTTGGTGTCCCAGGCCAACCCCAGCCGGGGCTGCCACATCTTCAGATCGTTGGGGATGAACCCAGTCTGTGGAAGAGCCGGATTGGGGCGGGGCGGCTGTGGGTTCCACTGCCCTTCCCAGCGCAGCCCCGCCGTCAGGGTGAGGTTTCTGCCGAGCCCGACCCGGTCCTGAAGGAAGAGGGCCATCTCGTGCTGGGCCCCGGTAGCAACAATCAGGCTGGGCTCAAGCACCACCGTCTGGGTCAGCCGGCGTGGAATGCCGTTCAAGAAGTCGGCGAGGCTGTTGAACCGCCACTGTCCAAGAAAATCGGACTGGCGCTGGGCTTTGAAGTCGTTCCGATTGTAGTCAACCCCGACCCGCAGGCGATGAGCGCCGGTGTTGAGCGAAAGGTTGTCGGAGAACTGGTAGCGGAGCGTCTCGAAGCGACGCGGGCGGCTCCCCGAATTGCCAAAGCGGCCGAAGTTGTCAACACGGATCTCCGGCCCCGTCGTGTTTGGATCTTCGCGCCGGAAGTCGCTCGCGACCTGTCCGCGCAGTTCGTTGACGATGGTCGGACTGAGAACCGAGATCAGGCTGCCCTTGATCCCATTGCTCACGGCGCTGGCGGTATAGTTGGTCGCCGCGAAGTTGTCAGTCAGCGTGGTTCCATCGGCAATCGCGCCGAACTTCTCCCCCCGGAAGCGCGAGTAGGTGTACTGAATGTTGAGCGTGTGGCTGATGGAGAGGATGTAGTCGGTCCGGGCGAAGAGGGCGGTCGGGTTGTTGGTGCTCTGATGCTCTCCCTGCAGGCGGAGAATCTCCGACGGGACATTCAACCCTGCCGCCGGGGTTCCAAATCGGACGAAGTAGGGAATCCGCAGCAGATTCTGCTCGACGCCGACAAAGAAGAAAGCGCGGTTGCGACGAATGGGTCCACCGATCGACCCTCCGAACTGGTTCTGCTGATTGTTGCCCTTGTTGTCGAAGGCGTCCGGGGAGGTGAGGGTCGGATTGCGGTTGAGGTAGAGAACCTCCCCGCGGATATCGTTCGTTCCCGACTTGGTGACCGCGTTGACGAAGCCGCCGCCGGTTCGTCCCACCTCGGCGGAGGCTCCCGAGCGGACTACCTGGAACTCCCGAATCGCGGTTTGGGGAAACGTGAAGATGGCGTCGTTGCCGCCGCGCTGGTTCCCCTGCAAGGCGTCATTGAAATCGGCTCCGTCGATCGCGATATTCGAGTTGATCGAACGCTGACCGGCGATAACCAGGCCCTTCCGATCGGACTCCTGAATGATGCCGGGGGTCAACTGGATCAGGTCGGTAAAGTTTCGACCCCGAATCG
>JBEIJP010000610.1:0-2468 GCA_040380245.1 Acidobacteriota bacterium
CTCGCGCAGGCTGGCCAGCCCCGCTTCCACCAACCGGCTGGCCATCTGATGGGCCGTTTCGGCCCCAAACTCGACCAGATAGTTGGACCGGGCGTGGCGGGCATCCTGCCGGGCAGGCTTTCCCAATACATCGCTCCCGGCCAGTTCATCCAACAGATCGTCACAGATCTGGTAGGCCATTCCAAGGTCTTCCCCGAAGCGGGCGAGCACGGCTGTCTCCGCCGGCGTAGTCCCGCAGGCGAGGGCTCCCGCGACCAGTGTCAGCCGCATCAATGCCGTCGTCTTGAGGTTGCGGCTCGCCAGCGAGTCCCCACCCTGGCCACGTCCCTGCAGCACCAGATCGACGACCTGGCCGCCGATCATTCCGTCCGCACCGATGCTGGCAACCGCCTCGCGAACCAAACGCAGTCCAGATTCGTGGCACCCGTTGGTCAAAGCGGCCTCGACCAGCAACCCATATGACTGGTTGAGCAACGCCAGGGCGGCGAGGAGCGCAAGGCTCTCGCCGTGAACCCGGTGGAGCGACTGTCGGCCGCGCCGCAAATCCGCGTCGTCCATCGCCGGCAGGTCATCGAGGATGATCGAACTGGTGTGAAGATACTCCATCGCACACGCCGCCGGGAGGGCTTGTCGCGGATCCGCTCCAACCACCTCCGCCCCCAGCAGCGCCAGAATAGGCCGCCATCTCTTGCCGCCTGGAAAGAGCGAATATCGCAGCGCCTCGTTGAGGGCAACGGCCCGCTCCTGGTGGCTCACGGGAAGGTGGCGAGTCAGCGCGACCTCCACCTCGTTCCGGTAGGTTTCAATATAGGCAGCCAGCCTCTCCGACATAGACAGGTCTCCGACAAGATCAACGGAAAAGAAGGCGACTCAACTCTTCAGTCGACTCCAGGATCGGGAGATGCCCGGCCGACGCCAACGTGTGCACTCTCGCGTGGGGCCACATCCGCTGCCACATCCCCATCGATCGCTTGATCGCCGAGAAGGTGCGTGCCCCGTGGATCAGATCCGTCTCCAACACGATCCTGGCCCAACGCTCGATGCTTCCGATGCTGGCCAATATCTCCAGATATCGATACGAGACAGCATGGTCGATCCCCCGGAACGAGTGGGTCAGGTCGGTCTCTTTCGCCCGATGCCCCCGCAGCGAAAGATTGGTCACCACCCGGCCCAGCGGGTTGGCAAACGTGCTGTAGTAGGCCAGCTTCCCAAGCAGGGGCACCATAAAGAGCTGAAAATACCAGGGATTATACGCGAAGGGGTCGATCAGGACGAGCCGCTCGACTCGTGGCTGGAGCGTGGGCGCCCATTCCAGTGCGGCCAGCCCAAGCAAAGCCCCACTGCAGTTCCCGATCAGCGTGAAGGTCCGGGAGTCGACCCGATCGAAGGCTGCCGCCAGCTCCTTCGCGACGTCATCGAGATTGGCCGGTCGGCCCGGGCGACTCGCGCCGTAGCCGGGCAGGTCCGGCGAGAGCAGTGTCGCCTCCGGCGGAAGGTGCTTGACCAATGGCGCAAAGGTCGAATGGCCGCCGCTCCATCCGTGGAGACCAAAATAGGTTCGCGCTCCCGTCCCGTAACGCTCAACGTACACGTGCTTGCACTCTCTCCGCGGTCAATTTCCCGCCGAGGACCACCATCGGCATCCCTGTGCCGGGTGTCGTACTCGCCCCGACGTAAAAGAGCCCTTCAATCTCCGACGAATAGTTTCGCGCGCGGAACGGGCCTACCTGAAAAAGGGTGTGCGCGGCGCCAAACGCCGACCCATCGTAGAGACCGAAGCGCCGGCGCCACTCTCCAGGAGTCAACACCTCCTCGAAGGCGATCCGGGAGGGATCGAGGTCGATCCCGTCCGCCATCAGACGATCGAGCACTCGCTGTCGGACCTTCGCCACCGTCTCCGGAGAGTCCAGACTCGGCATTTCGCTGAGAAGCGGAGTGGGAACCAGAACAAACATCGCCGTATCGCCGGGCGGCGCCAGGTCAGGGTCCGTGTCGGAAGGGACGGCGGTGTAGAAGGGTAGATCCTCCGGAATCTTCTTCTGCTTGAGCAGTTCGTCGAAGGCCTGTCGGAAATCCTGCGGCAGAAAGATCGTGTGGTGGCCCAGTCGCTCGACCCGTCCGCGGATTCCCCAGTAGAAGGTCATGACTCCGGGGGTCATCCTGGGCGCCTGGGGGGCTTTGCGCGGTCGGCCCGCCGACGCGAGCAGTTCGGTCTGCGTCATCGGGACATCGACGTTCGAGACGACGATCGAGGCGGAGACGATCTCTCCGGAACGCAGCTCAACCCCTTTTACCTTCCCTTCGGCATCCAGGATGCGCGCGACGGGCGCGCTCGTCTGAATCTTGACACCAACCTCGCGGGCCAGCCGCGCAATCCCCTCGACCAATCCGTAGATTCCCCCTTTGGGCAGCCAGAGCCCATAGGCCAACTCGCCGTAGGAGAGGATCGTGAAGAGTCCTGGCAGGTC
>JBEIJP010000611.1:0-2468 GCA_040380245.1 Acidobacteriota bacterium
GGAGAGGACAGGACCCGACAGACTCCGATCCTCGTCCTGACGGCCCGCTCGGAGGAGGGCGACAAGGTGCGCGGGCTCGAGCTGGGCGCCGACGACTACATGACCAAGCCGTTCAGCGTGCGGGAACTGGTCGCCCGAGTCCGCGCCGCACTGCGTCGATCGGGCTTTGAAGCGAAATCTCCCAAAAACTACCACGATGGGGCGCTGCAGATCGATTATGGGGACTTCGCGGTTCAATGCCTCGATCAGGCCATCAAACTGACGCGGAAAGAGTTTGCCCTGCTGGCGATCCTCTCCCGCAATCGCGGGCGGGTCGTCCCGCGAGAACAGCTCCTCGACCAGGTCTGGGGACTGGAGTACTATGGGGAGGCGCGCACCCTGGATGTGCACATCAGCGGACTTCGGAAGAAGCTGGGACGGTGCGGATCGGGGATTGAAACGGTGATTGGCATCGGGTACCGCTTTCGCGGTTGCGCGGACCTTCTCTCCGGGGGCGAGGAGAGTGAGTCGCCTTCGGCCCCGTCGGAATAACCCTCCTTGACTTCGGCGCTGCTCTGCCTGACCGCTGACGCGGAGTGGGCGAGAGAATGACGAGAGGGACGATGACCTTACAGACCCGGAAGACGATCCTCGCCACCTTTCTGCTCGTCCTCATCTTCGGGCTCTACGAAACGATCAAATCGCTGCTCTTCCCGGAGATGAGCGCCGTCGAATCTCACGTCATCTCGACCCTGGTGGTGGGGCTGATCACCGCGGTGACGGCGTGGTACGTCATCCGGCAGCAGACAGACCTGCGTCGGTCAGAGGAGGAGAGTCGGGAGCGGGTCGGGCGCGTATTGCGAAACGCGGGCCGCAATGAGGCCCTGCTGCGTTCGATCGTCGACACGGTCGACGAGGGGCTGGTGATCATCGATCGGGACTCGAAAGTCCTGCTGCTCAACGACGCCGCGCGTCGCCTCCTCTCGCTCGGGGATCGAACCGTGCAGCGACTGGCAGAGATCAGCCGCGACCCGGAAGTCCATCGGCTCTTCACAGAGACGCTGGCGAATGGACAGCGGCTGGAAGGACGCTTCGAGGTGCGCAGCGCCAACCGCTCGCCGCAATCCCGCCGGGTCTTCCGTTTGCAGACCGCCCCGCTGCGACGCGTTCCAGCCAACGTGGCGAGCGCCTCCGCCGGAGAGTCCCATGGGGATGGCCCGGCCAGGGGCATTGCCCAGACCGACGTTCCGCTGGACGGAGTGGTCGGTACCCTCACCGACATCTCCCAGGTCGAGATGCTCGAACGCGTGCGGCAGGAGTTTCTCGCCAATGTCTCGCACGAGCTGCGGACCCCGCTGGCGGCGATCACCGCCTACACGGAGACGCTGCTCGATGGGGGGCTGGAAGACAGCGATCACAGCCTGCGCTTTCTGCATACCATCCAGCGAAACGCGGCGCGGATGGGAGCGATCGTCAACGACATTGCCGAACTCTCGGCGATCGAGGCGGGACGGGTTCGGCTGGCGCCGATCCGGGTGGCGCTGCAACCATTGGTCGCCGAGATCTGTACGGGTTTGACGCCGCGGGCCCGCCAGTTTTCCGTCGAGTTGCTCAACCTCGTGCCTTCCGAGATCGTGCTGACAGCGGATCGACATCGGCTGGAGCAGATTCTGACCAACCTGATCGACAACGCCATCAAATTCAATCAGGCGGGAGGAAAGGTGACAGTGCGGGCGGAGCGAGGGATCGAGCGGGAAGGATCGCAGGAGTTCGCCCGGATCATCATCGAGGATACCGGGCCAGGGATTGGGCCGGAACACCTGCAGCGGGTCTTCGAGCGATTTTATCGCGTCGATCAGGCGCGCTCGCGGGAGGCGGGCGGCACCGGTCTGGGACTCGCCATCGTCAAGCACCTCGTCCGCGCTCACGGGGGAGAGGTGACCGCCAGCAGCGAGGTCGGGGTGGGCAGCAGCTTCATCGTGCAGCTTCCCGTCTCGTCGACCTCACCGCTCGTCGCTCCCAGTGAAGACGAGGAGGCGCCAGGTGAAGAGGACGCCGTCCACTCCCCCGCCGTCAGTCTCTCCCCCGATCCGACCATCTACTCTTAAGGAACAATGATCGTCGACTGGTGCGCCGCCATTCGCCAGGTTCCCTGCTGGCGGACATAGACGTGGATGTAGCGGGCATTGGTCTGATTGCGCTTCCCATTCCCGATCGACTCCACCTTCCAGTGGCACGTCACAATCGCCGTCTCGCCATAGAGCTGAACCCGGATCTCGTCCCGTACCAGGCTGAGGTAGCGGGCGCGCCCCGAACGGATACTGTCGAGGTAGGTCGCCTTGGTGTCGACGCTGGCGTTGGAGTGGGTGTAGACGAGCGTGTCGGCGTAGATTCGGTCGAGTGCCTCGACGTTGGAGGCGAGGAGCGCCTCCTGCCATTGCTGTTCCAGATCGAGAATCGTCTTTTCCATGGATGCCTTGCGGGATGCC
>JBEIJP010000612.1:0-2460 GCA_040380245.1 Acidobacteriota bacterium
GATGGTCTGGACGGTCTGGATGTCTTGGATGGTTCGGATTCGCAGATGGCGACTCGTTTTCGCTGCCGCGGCTCACGCATCGAGCGGCTTGACCTCGACCGACCGAATGCGGCGCGCCCCGCCCAGGAGCAGGATCGCCACGAAGACCAACAGCCCGAGCAGGGAGGTCCAGAACGGCGTCGCCGCTACCACGGTGACGAAGGGCCCCTCCTTGATCGGAACCGGCAGTTGGGATTCGAGGTAGTGCACGATGCTGATGCGCTTGAGCAGCGGCGGCAGCAGAAAGTTGAGCCACTCCCAGCCATAGACAAACAGGGCCGGAAGGATCGGATTGCGGAAGAAGAGCCCGACCGTCAGAAAGATGGCTCCATACCCGAGACAGCCGAGCAGGGTGATCGACTCGTAGGCGAGGACGGCCCTCCAGCCGCCTTCCCCGAGCAGATGCTCGACATTGGCCGGATAGCCCCGCCCGTAGTAGAAGAAGAGGAGCGACCCGAGGGTCGAGAAGCTGAAGAGGGAGACCGTCACCACCAGCCCCGCGAGGTACTTTCCGATCAGCAACACCTCCCGCCGCAGCGGGGCCAGAAAGTAGTAGTGCAGGCTCTGATCGATGATCTCGCCTCGAAAGAGGTTCATGAAGATCCAGGCGCAGCCGAAGAAGAGCATCGTGCGCAGGATCAGCGCGTCGAAGATGTTGGCGTAGAACTCCTGCGCCCAGCTCCAGTCGCGAAAAATCCAGGGAGATCCCTTTGGAGCGACGAAGACCAACAGAAAGAAGAGCAGTACGGGAAAGCCTGCCAGGAGATAGAGCGGCAGGGACCGGCGGCCGAGGAGCGTGCGGCGCACCTCGATCCCGAGGAGGGCGGCGAGCTGCCTCCCCCACAACGACCATCCCTCGCGGGAAGAGATTGCCGGATCGACATCGGCGTGTGAATGGGTCATAGCGTCTCTACTCTCCTCCCCCCTGCGGCCCGATGAGGTACTGATAGACCGCGGCCAGATCGTCGTCGACCGGGACGACCGATTCGATCGCCAGATCGCTCTCGATCGCGAGCTGGTTGAAACGCAGGTAGAACTGATCCGCCTGGGTGGTGCTGACAAAGAGCCCCTGCCGGTCTGGATGGAGCTGTGCCTCGACGGCGATCCCGGCCTGGAAGACCATCGCCGCCAGTTGCTCGGGTCGATTGCAGCGGATCAGGATCCGCATCGGCCGCGTGGTGATCTCCTCGCGAACACCGGCGACTCCGCCCTCTGCCCGGAGATATCCCCCGTCGATCAGAATGACGCGGTCCGACATCATATCGACTTCGTGGAGGATATGGCTGGAGAGGATCAGATGGACCCCTTCCCTGGCCAGATCCTGAAAGAGAGCGATCGTCTCGGCGCGGGCCATCGGGTCGAGCCCGTTGAGCGGTTCATCGAGAATGAGGACGTCGGGTTGGTGCGCGATCGCCTGGGCGAGCCGGATCCGCTGGCGCATGCCCTTGCTGTAGCCGGCGACCTTGCGCGGTGCGACGCTGGTCAAGCCGACCCGCTCGATCGCTCGCCACGCCCGCGCCGCCACCTCGGCCTCCCCCCAACCGTGCAGTCGCAGAAAGGTCGCGACAAACTGATACCCGGTCATCCCTCGCGGGAAGGAGTCGATCTGTCCGCAATAGCCCAGACGCCGGAAGAGCGCCTCTGGATTGCGCGGCGAGAGGCCGAGCACCCGAATCTCCCCGCGGGACGACTGGATCAACCCGGTCAGGAGGTTCATCAGCGTCGTCTTGCCCGAACCGTTCGGACCGACCAGCGAGGTGATCCCCGGATCGATCGTCAGCGTAATCCGGTTGACGCCCAGAATCTCTCCGTAAAACTTCGAGACATCGGTCAGGACGATTTGACGATCCTCGTCCTGACGCAGTGGAACAGGGGTCATGACGCGATCACCTCATAAGCGCGGACGCGGCGGGAGAGCAGCCAGAGCGCGACCAGGCAGTAGCCGGCCCAGACGAGCCCGCCCTCGCCCAACGTCAGCGTGACGGGAATTTCGGAGGCCGTTCGGAAGAGGCCGTGTCGAATCGCGTCGAGCGCCATCGTCAGGTTGATCCCAAACCCGATCCGGGTCCGAAACATCTCGAAAATCACCATGCCGAAGGGAAAGGGAAGGATGAAGAGCGCGAAGAAGGCGCCGCTGGCGATCGATCGCCAACGCAACCACGCCGACAACGCCAGGGCCAGCAGCGTCAGAACCAGAATCCAGGCCATCGACGAGAGGAAGATCGCCACGGCCAACCACCCCTTCTGCCCCTCCCCGAGAAGCCACTCGCCGCCTCCCAGAAAGGCCTGGAAGAGAAAGAGCAGCTCCCCGGGAACCCAGGTGATCCCGGAGAGGAGCGCCACCAGGACGACCATCTTTCCGAGGAGGTACTCGCTCCTCGTCAATGGCCGGCACAGATAGAGCGGCAGGGCGTTGTTGAC
>JBEIJP010000613.1:0-2457 GCA_040380245.1 Acidobacteriota bacterium
ACGCTCGAGACAGTGAGCGGGTCAAGTGGCTACGGTCTCTCGTGCTCTCGTTTGGAACGGTGCCGAATGAGGCTGCTACACGATTCGTCGACCTCCTCAGACGGCAAGATGTCCTCCGGACCGTGCACGACGCCGCCGGGATCCTGCACGTGCCAGACAACGGCATCCCAATTCCATCCGAACTCCACCAGGCTCGACGAGTTCGTCAGCTAGGTGCGTTCCGTCAAGCTGCCTCAGCAAGATACGAGGACGCATTGAAGGGCGCCACGCGTGTAAGTGAAGCGTCATTCTTCGAGATCCTGTTTCGCGGCGGTCTCCTGATGGACTTCTTGCGATCGGGAAAAGTTGACGCTGTACCCGTCGCGTTCTCGGCGGACCATGAACTTTACGTGGCGGACGCCGCCTACCCGCTCGACGAGTGGCGGCAGATCTTCGAGCGAATGAGCGTGGAAGAGGACGAAGTCGAGGAAGCGATTGAACGTTCCGGCCTGAATGCCTAACAACCGGTTGCAGCGGACGGTCCGCTGCGCGCTCCTCCGCTGAACCGGCGCATTAGACAAACTTTTGTGATGGCGCATCGGGTATAACCCTTTGGTATGAAAGGGGTGAAGCGAAGAATTGAGGTCGTCTGGTTCAAGCGAGATCTGCGGCTGGCGGATCACCGCCCTCTGGTCGAGGCTGCGCAGCGTGGACCAGTGCTTCCCCTCTACCTCGTCGAGCCGAGCCAGGTGAGCGCCCCCGATTTCGATCCATCCCACTGGACCTTTCTGCGGGAGAGCCTCGTCGAGTTGCGGGAGGGGCTGGCGCGCCTCGGACAGCCGCTGGTGGTGCGCGTTGGCGAGGCGGCGCCGCTGCTGCAGTCGCTCGCTGCCCGCTATCAGATCCGCCTCTGGGCCCACGAAGAGACGAGCAACTGGCAGGGGTACCAGCGGGACAGGGCCGTGCGGCGATGGGCGCGCGAGACGGGCGTCCCCTTTGCGGAGCTGCCCTCCAACGGGGTGGTGCGGCGGCTGCGGTCGCGGGATGAGTGGAGCGAGCAGTGGGAGGAGCGGATGCGCGGGCCGCAACTGGCTGCGCCGGAGCGGCTCGAACCGGTTCGATGGATCGATCCGGGACCGATTCCCACCCACGCCGAACTTGGGCTGCCTCCAGACCCGCGCCGGCAGCACCTGCAGCGCGGGGGCATTTCCCGGGCGGCGGAAGTGCTCGAATCCTTTCTGACCGAGCGGGGAGGCGCTTACCGCGGCGGCATCTCCAGCCCGCTCTCCGCGATGTCGGCCTGCTCCCGTTTGAGCCCCTATCTCGCGTGGGGAAACCTCTCGACCCGCCAGGTCGTTCAGGCGACGCGCGAGCGGATGCGCCAGGTCGATCCGCGCTGGGCGGCGTCGCTCCAGGCCTTCGAATCCCGACTCCACTGGCGCTGCCACTTCATCCAGAAGCTGGAGGATGAGCCGAGGATCGAGTTCACCAACTTCGTCCGCGCCTACGATGGATTGCGGGAGGCCCAGTTCAATCGCGAGGCCTTTACCGCCTGGCAGCTGGGGGAGACGGGCTATCCGATGATCGACGCCTGCATGCGGATGCTGCGCGCGACGGGCTGGCTCAACTTTCGGATGCGGTCGATGCTGATGGCCTTTGCCGCCTACGACCTCTGGCTGCACTGGCAGGAGCCGGCCCACCATCTCGCGCGGCTCTTCCTCGACTACGAGCCAGGGATTCATTACCCGCAGGTCCAGATGCAGTCGGGCACGGCCGGCCACGCGACCCTCCGCCTCTACAATCCCGTCAAGCAGGGGCAGGATCAGGATCCACGCGGCGCCTTTGTCCGTCGCTGGATACCGGCACTCGCCCGGGTGCCAGACAGCTTTGTGCACGCGCCCTGGCTTTTGCCGGAAGGGCAGCAGGAAGCGCTCGGCTGTCGGATCGGACGGGACTACCCGGCGCCGATCGTGGATCACGCTCGGGCGGTGACCGAGGCACGGGCGCGGATCGCCCAAATCCGGCGCAGCCCGGCGCTGGCGGCGGAGGTGGCCCGCGTCTTCGATCGCCACGGCAGCCGTCGGCGAGCACCTGCTGGCCCCCGTGGACCGCGCCGCCGGTCTGCTCCCGGGGTTCCTTCAGGGCAGGATGATCAGCAGCTCTCTCTCTTCTGAAGTTGAGCGATCGAGGGAGAGCAGAAAGGCAGACGATGAGTACGATCCCATTTCGCCGCCTGTTTCGACTCGCGCCGGGGGCCGAGGCCGCACCCCGCTGGATGTCGTGGGTCCTTCTCGCCGCGGCGATCTACAATATTGTCTGGGGCGGTCTGGTCGTCCTCTTTCCGTTTCTCCTCTTCGATGGGTTGGGCATGGCCCGGCCCAACGACCCGGAGCTCGGGCAGTGCGTCGGGATGATCGTCGGGGTTTATGGAGTGGGATATGGGTTGGCGGCACGCGATCCCTTGACCCACTGGCCGAT
>JBEIJP010000614.1:0-2444 GCA_040380245.1 Acidobacteriota bacterium
ACCACCCCCCCGAGCAAGGGGGGGTAGCTCCATGCTCCGACCGGGCCCCGTGCCCGGTGGCACTGGCGGCGTGCCCATCTCCACCCGTGGTTGTTGAGGGACCCGCCTGGTGGTGACCGACAGCGCGGGGATCTCACGCGACCAATCGCTCTTCTTCGTCTCCCCCGGTCAGATCAACTACCACCTGCACGCGGAGACGGCGACAGGCCCGGCGACGGTCACGGCCTACGTCAACAACCAGATCGTCGCGCTCGGCGAACTGACCGTCGAAGAGCTGGCGCCGGCCATCTTCACCCAGAACGCGACGGGGGAGGGCGTCCCGGCCGGCTACGGCCTGCGGGTGGTGGGCGCGGACATCCGGCCGCTCAACATTCACACCTACGACAACACGCTCTCCCGTTGGGTACCCATTCCGATCGACCCCGGTACCGCGAGCGAACCGGTCTACCTCGCCATCTTCGGGACTGGGTTCCGCGCCGTCCCAGGAACCGGGACGGTCAGCGCCAGGATCGGGACAACCTCGATTCCAGTCCAGTACGCGGGGCTCTCTCCGGGCTTCATCGGCCTCGATCAACTCAACATCGGCCCCTTGCCGCTGACACTCGCCGGGACCGGTCTACAGCCACTCGTCCTCACCTTCAACGGTCGCGTGGCCAACCCATCGAAGGTGATTCAGCTGAACTTCACGCGTCCGGCGACGGCCAGTGAGGCAGCACCGACGCTGGGGTCGATGGCCAGACCATCCGTCCCGTGAAGGCTGACACTCGGTCGGATCTCTTTGGATCCTGGGAGTATGGAATTGTCAGGAGGAAGCCGGCGGTCGCGGCTGCCTTTTCGTGTCGGGGAGCAGAGTGGGCGGGGGATCTTCCGAACCCATCGCTACCGATCGACGCCGAAAGAAGGGCAGGTCTCCGCTCCAGGCGCGTGGCAAGACCTGACGGGTCGTCAAGTGGGCGCCCAGGAGCAAGAGGTAGGAGGAGATGAAGACCCAGGTCACCAGCGCCATCAGCGTCGCCAACTGGTGATATGCCTCCTCGAAGTCGAGCAGCGGCAAGGCGACGCGGAAGAGCAGGGTCATCAGAACCCAGAGCAGGGCCATGGCGACAGACGGAAAGACAAGCTTTCCGGCCTCGATCCGGCCGTTGGGAACGACGTAGTAGATCAGGAAGATGAGGGCGACCAGAAAGGGGAGCGAGATGATCGGGCCGATGAAGCGGAAGGCCCAGGCGCGCGCTTCGAGGCTGGTCGAGATCGACTCGAGGGCGGCGTTGTAGAAACTGCCAAGTACAATCCCCAGCAGCAGAATGGCGGCACAGCCGCCGACCAGGGCGAGGTAGACGAGGTATTGTCGAACGACTCCGCGCTCGCGAAAGCCCCACGCCCGATTGAAGGCCATCTCGATCGGTTGAAAGATCCCCATCGAGGAGAAGATCAGCAGGGCGAACGAGACGATGGTCGCCTTCCCGCCGGGGCCAAGGGTCACTCGATCGAGACTCCAGAAGATCTGGGAGGACTCCTTCGGCACCAGGGAGCGCAAGAGCAGGTAGAAGGTCTCGTACCCCCGCTGCCAGTGGAAGACATTGACCAGCAGGCTCCCAATCAGAACCAGGAAGGAGAAGAAGGAGAGGAGGACGTTGAAGGCGATCGCCGAAGCACTGACATAGGCCTCCGTTGTCGTCAAATCATAGATCGAGGGCCACATCCGCCGGAAGAAGACCCAGCTTCCCCGGACGTAATAGAGAGCGTGTCCGCGGCGGGAAGGAGAGTTCGGCTGGCGCGGCTCCTGGAGAGTCGTCGTGTCCATAAGCAAGACGGGCCGCAAGGGCAAGGCAGGAGAGGTCCCACCGGAGGGTACCCCTGCCTGGGTCGTCATCCATACCCAAAGCCCAAAAGATCAATGGCCATTCTGGGCAGCTTCAAGGTCGGCCTCGATCGCGCGAAGCCGCTGCTGCAGCATCTGGCGCTGAGAGACGGTCCGGGCATTCTCGAGCTGTTCACGAACCTGGCTCCGGACGAGGGTCAGGCTCTGAACCCGATGCCGATGCTCCGGATCCTCAGGCGAGGGATCACTCGGTGCCTGCTCCCGCGGAGCCGCGGCGGCGTTCCCCAGCACGGCCTCCTCGACCTGCTGCTCGACGGCTTTGCTTTCCCAACCTCTGGCCATTTCGGTCTCCTTTCCCATTTCTGACAAAAGGAAGATAGTAGAGGTCACACGAGAAAATGTCCAGTATGACGATCAAAGCAGCGAAACAAGAAGGGGTGGCAGGGGCTTTGCTTTTGCAAAGTCAGGGACAGGCGCCCTGACTGGCCTGAGTCGACCCCAAGAAGTGGGCGCTGGAGTGGCTGTGATCGGGAGAAGAGGATCGGCTCCTGGTGTCCCAACGGGACACCGCATACCAGCCCAGGGCAACGCCCTGGGTACCGTCAACGGCATCCCCCGGCGT
>JBEIJP010000615.1:0-2442 GCA_040380245.1 Acidobacteriota bacterium
CGGGGCTATCCGCTCTGGAAGAGCCAGGTCTTCGAGGAGGAGACGGGGATCGCGACCGACCCGGGGTTTGGCGGGCGGGACGTTCTGGCTGAAGTGGTCGAGGAGGCGCGCCTCGCGGGCATCGCCGTCATGCCCTGGTTTGAGTACGGCTTTATCGGCGGCTACAGCGGCTACTTCCCAGGACCGGGCGGCAAAGGGCCCATCTTCGAGCGTCACCCCGAGTGGCTGGCCATGACCCGTTCACAGGCGACTGGCTTTTCCGCTCCCGGCGGCTTCTTCTACTGGATGGCCCACACACGACCCGAGGTGCAGGAGTTTCTGCTGCGGATGATCACCGAGGTCTGCCGCGGCTACAACGTCGTCGGCATCCAGTTCGACCGGGCGCGCTATCCGCAGCTCGACTGTGGGTACGACAGCTACACCCTCCAACTCTATGCCGGTGAGAACCCGGGCGCCGCCTATCCCGCCGACCCGGCCGCCGCCTTCTGGGTCCGGTGGCGAGCCAATAAGTTGAACAACTTTGTCGCGACGATTCGGCAGCGCGTCCGGGCGGTCAGTCGCCACCTGCTCGTCTCGAACGCCCCGATCGTCTTTCCCTTCTCCTATGTCAACTTCGCCCAGGAGTACCCGGCGTGGATGGCGCGTGGAGCGCTCGATTTTACTGTTCCCCAGATCTACCGCCGTGACGCAGCCACCTTTGAGGCGGAGCTGCAGCGACAGATTGCCGCCGCAGGCCGCACGGAGACGCTCGTCGCCGGCATCGACACTACCAACCCGAGCGTCGACGACCTGATCACCATGGTCCGGACGACGCGAGGCTACGGCCTGCCGGGCACGGTCATCTGGTACTACCGGGCGCTCCTCGACAAAGGGGCGTTGACGAGGTTACGGCAGACGGTCTTCACCGCTCCAGCGAGGCTGCCGTGGGCGACCGGCGCCCCTTCTCCTGTGCCGTCCCGCTCCGGCCCCGGCGCTCGACGCGTCGGCGACAGGCCCTGACGCGCTTCGTTCTCTCCCCAGTTGGGAACGCGACGCCGTCCGCCGATGGCCTCGCTGTTCAATCCTGGCCTATCCGCTTCGGTGAGCTTGCCCCGTTTTCGCAGACCCCTCTTCGGTTTGTTTGATAGAGGGGAGAGCTTTTAGATGTCCGAGGGGGAGAGGGCCTTAATCTCAGAGAAGCGCTTAAAATCGTCTTTGTTGAATGTCAGTATATTGCTGATCCCGTGAACCTTCATGGCGGCCACCAGGCGCGCATCGTGAATGACGACTCCTTGAACGGCGTGACTTACGATCAACCTCCTCCATTCCTGATGGGTTGCAAGATTCTCCGTCAGGAGCTCGCAAAAGCGCTCAATCATTTTGGCCTTCCGTTCCGTCTTTATCGGAGATAAGCCATAGCCCCCGCGTGCCGTTGCTGGCCGTGTGCACACCGCCCACAAATAGGCTAAAACCTGGGTGGTGTACAAAAGCTGCTCATTTTGCGCTCTTAGTTTTCGAAGTGCCGAAAGAACAATCGTGCGATCCGGGTCTGAATCCGGCACAAGCCGAAGCAGGATGTTGGTGTCTATGAGATAGGGCATGCAGATTTTAAGGAAAGTAAATGTCCTCGCGTGAAAAGTTGCGGGGCAGTGGCTGAACGTCTTTTTCGGCAAGAGACTCCATTGCCTGGATAAACTCTTCGACAGAGCCACCGCTCAAGGTCTGCGGAATATTGCTGGCCACGCCCAAAAGCCGCTTTAGATAGTCGTCTACTGACAAGCCGCTTGCCGCGGCACGGGCGATCAGAGCCTGGACGGTCTCGGCTGAAACGTGATCAAGTGTGACGCTCATAAATTCACCTCCGAATCAAGAGTACCGCGATCGTAGCCCCCACAGCAATCAAAATATGCTAAGTTGCTTGTTTCGAGTGACTTAACGATGGTGGTATATTTCTAATGCCCTGCCCCCCATCTTTGCAAAAAAGGCTGCAGGTGTCACAGCCCCTGCATCATTTCGACCACCGGTCACCTCCAATGGATCGAAGTGTTGCGGCGATAGATATTTTTGATAGGCGAGGCGGTCGTGAAGAGGTTGGGCAATCCGCCGCGAAAGACACGGAACTTATTCCCTGCGACCATGACACCATTTCCACACCAGTCACCTCCGCTGATACCGCTCTCCTCCAATTCTGCCAGCTGGTCTGATCTCAGGCAGGGCAGCAAGACCAGTGGCAGTATCCCATCCGGCAGATCCGTGTCCCGACACCGACGCAGGGCCTCCTCAAAGGCTTTGGGCGTGGATCGCGTCCGGCTACAGCGGGGCAGGAAAAATTGGGAGATCATTGACACGGACCGCTCTCAGCGCACCATTCAACCTCCGCCATGACCATTGAAAAGTTGTATCCACCCTGTTCTGACACAGAGCCTGATCAGCCCACTTGCCAAGTTGAATCCATAATAGATC
>JBEIJP010000616.1:0-2441 GCA_040380245.1 Acidobacteriota bacterium
CGTCCGGATCGAGCGTCAGCGCGTCGACGAAGTAGTTGGGCAGCTGGTCCCGGTGCTCGACGATGTAGGTCGCGGCCTGTTCGATCGAGGCCGGATCGGTCTGGTCGAGATCGATCCCCAGGACCTTGGCCGCGACGGGATGGGCGTAGGTTCGCGTACCGAGCGTGTCGCGTCGCACGTAGGCGTAGGAGAAATTGGGTTCACAGCCGGAGCTGGTCTCCGCCACCAGCGAGATGGTTCCGGTGGGCGCGACGGTGGTCACCTCGTAATTGCGGGGAGTCAGGGGAATCGAACGGTCGATCCCAACCTGATCGTAGAGCATCTCTTCGTAGAGGTCCCGATTCGGCTCGAATTCGGGCATGACCCCCTTCTCCTCTCCGAGCGCGAGAGAGGCCTTCCACGCCTCTTTCCGGAAGAAGTCCATCATCCGATCGGCATAGATGGCCGACTCCTCACTGCCGTAGGTGATCCGCTTCTGCAGGAGCAGGTCGGCGAATCCCATGACTCCAAGACCGACCGGTCGCGTGCGGTGCACCGTCTCGTGGATCTCCGGCAGCGGCCAGTCGCACGTGTCGATGACGTTATCGAGGAATCGGACCGTCCAGTAGATCGCCTCTCCGAAGCGATCCCAGTCGAGATCGTCGGTCGTTTCGTCATAGTACTTGGCGACGTCGATCGACCCGAGGTTGCAGGCGTTGTAGTCGTGCAACATCTGCTCGGCGCAGGGGTTGGACGCTCGCTTGAGCCCCATCGAATTTCGCAAAGGGTTGTGGCGATTGACGTTGTCGATAAAGATGATCCCCGGTTCGGCCCAGCGGTGCGTCGAGGAGATGATTCGCTCCCAGATGTCTGGTGCGTAGACGAGTCCGGGTCGAGGCGGCGCCTCCCCGCGATAGGTGTAGTCGCCTCCCTGCCCGTCGTTGGCCTTGGGGTCGTGGATCGACATCTGCCACGGGACGCCGTTGAACTCCGTCTGGAACCACTCCTCGTTCTCGACCGCCTGCAGAAACCGGTCCGTGACCGTCACCGAGATGTTGAAGTTGGTCAGGCTCTTCTGGTCATTCTTGGCGTGAATGAACCGCAGAATATCGGGGTGGGAGACGGCGAGGATTCCCATATTCGCGCCGCGCCTGACTCCGCCCTGCTTGACCGTCTCAGTCATCGTGTTGACGATCTGCATGAAACTGACCGGGCCGGAGGCCATGCCACGCCCTTCTCCGACCGGCGTTCCGGCGGGCCGGAGCCGCTCATAGGTCATCCCCGTGCCCCCGCCGCTCTGGTGGATGAGGGCACACTGTTTGGCGTGCTCCATGATCCCTTCGAGCGAGTCCGGGACTGGCAGGACGAAACAGGCGGCGAGTTGCCCCTTCGGCTTTCCCGCGTTGACCAGGCACGGCGTGTTTGGAACGAAGGCCCGCTCCATCATCAACCGCGTCATCTGGTAGGTGAACTCTTCATAGCGTTGCGGGGTGGTCTCCGCACGGGCGACGTGCGATACGACACGCTTGACGATGTCTTCCCACTGCTCCAGTGGGTTCCCCTGCAGGTCCTTGAGGGAGTAGCGCTTCGCGACAACACGCTGCGCGTTGATTCCAAGTGTGGTCGCGGGGCTGGCGATACGGGCGATCTTCTGTTTACTGACACTCATGGTCATCTTCCTATCTCTCTATCTCTGTCTGATGTTGAACGATGTGATTTTAAAGTTTTTTGATCAATTCTTCCTTTGCCGATCAACTGCGGCAGGCACAACCGCAGACCCGTCTGCCCGGGAAGGAGCGTCTTTTTCTGACAACCTGACAACCCCGATCATCTGGGGACTGGTATTACTTTCACGCAAGAAATGACCTCCAGACGGCAAAGAGTCCACCACAAGAAGGTGCCACCGGTCGGGCACGAACCGGCAGAAAGGAGAAACAAAGATCCCGGTGATCGATCACCGGACATAATGAAAACGAAGTTGGCCCTGGAAGACACCCATTGAGTGTTGAGGTAACATCGGTACAAACCTCCGCAGATCTCCGCGGATCTCCGCAGAACTTCGCAGAACTTCATGGATCTCAATAGGTGGTCGATGAATTGTTTTATCGACGTCGCGAACTATAGTCCACTAGATACAGAGTTGTCAACGCTCAATCTTTCTATATCTTGTGGTAGCTCTCGCTCCCCCTCTTCCACCGCCCCGGACCGGAACGGGCCGTTCCGCTAAATGAAGATGTCGAAAGACCTACCCGTTCTTTGCCCGCCGATGCGACCGACAAGAGGGGCGGAGACGGAGATTGGGTCTGGGGAGGTGGGTTGCCACCCAGGGGCAGAGGGTGCTACTCTGAGCCCTCTTTTGGAGAAAAAGTGGCTCATCAGAGGCATGACTGGCCCGCAGCCGGGTCAGAGAGTGCCGTTGAGGCCCTGTTGTAGGCACGATTGTGGGGAGGGGAGAGATGACA
>JBEIJP010000617.1:0-2425 GCA_040380245.1 Acidobacteriota bacterium
CAAAAAATGAGGGAGGGAGAGAAGAATGAATCAATCACCTGGGAAAGGAATCTGGAAAGGGTGGATCCTGAGTCTGCTGATCGGGATGGCCTCCATCGTTTCCGCGCAGAGCCCTGCGGCGGGACAGGCCAAAGCGGAGGAGATCCTCAAGAGAGCGCGCGCTGGCATCGCCAGTGAGTCGAAATTCAAGTCTCTGCAGGGGATGCAGATCACAGGATCTGTCCGCCAGAGCTTCGGTGAGCGGCAGATGGAGAGCGAACTGGAGATCGAGTTTCTCGCGCCGGACAAGCTGCGCAAGAGTACGATCTCCTCCTTCGCGACCATCATCAGTGTCCTCAACGGCGAGGAGGTCTGGAACGACTTCGTCCCTGGCATGGGAATGGCCGGCATGGGGGGACAGATGCGCACGATGATGGGCGGGCAGGCCGGCGGAAACTCGCCGATGATGGCCTACATGCAGGCGCAACAGAAGCGCGAACTGGTGCAAGCCATGCTCGGGATGCTCCTTCTCGCGCCTCCCGCGACGCAGATGGCCTTCAGCTATGTCGGCGAGGCCCCGGGCCCCGAAGGGACCAAACTGGACGTCCTCGATGGGAAGGCGACCGACGGGATGACCGTTCGTCTCTACTTCACCCAGGATGAGCCCCGACTTCTCGGGCTCAGCTACAAGGCCAAACAGGTGCGCCGTGGATTTGGCGGAGGCCGCCCAGGGGGTGGCCCCGGAGGCCCTCCAGGGGGTGGCGGGGGTGGCGGGACTGGCGGGGGTGGCGGCCAGGGGCAAGGTCAACGCCAGCCGCCCACGCCAGAAGAGCGCGAGCAGCGCATGCGACAGGCCATGGAGGCCTTCGAGAAGTCGCCCGACGTGGATTACCGCTGGAGCTTCGACGACTATCAGTCGGTCAGCGGCTTTACCCTCCCCCCCACCGCAACACCAACATCGAGGCCGGGACTCCCAACGAGGAGTGGACCATCTCGAAGATCAAACTCAATCCCAAGCTGACCGCCGACAAGTTCGTCAAAAAGAGCAATTGAGAGAACGGGAAGGGTGTCAAGAAGGGGGGCGTCAAGCCCCCCTTTTTTTGGCGAGTAGCGCCCTTGAGCGGTGAAAGCCCAGGCGGAAGAGGGCTAAGTTGCCCTCGCTTGCAGGAGAGCCTGAATTCGCGCGACCAGTTTCCCACACCCGTGCCAGAGAATGTCGGTGGTCGGTCGGTGGTAGCGGGCCTCATAATCGAGCACGGTCGCCTCGATCTGCTCGCGGGTCATGCGTTCGTGATTGAGGGTCAGGGCGAGAACGGGCTTCTCGGCAAGAAGCTCGAGCAGCTGGATCTCGCGATCGAGCGAGCCCATCGGGTACTGCTCGAAGCCATCATAGGCGGTACGGGCCGGTGCGTGTTGCAGGATGACGCCGTCGACTCTTCCGCCCGCGATCAGCTCGAATCCACCTGGGTACGCAGGATGGGCGATGCTTCCCTGCCCTTCGAGGAGGATCACCTCGGGCTGTTCGTTCCGAAACGCCTCGTAGATGGCGTGTTCGATCTCCCCCGTGACGAAGTCGTTGATCAGCGAATCGAGCAGGAGACCGTAGCGGACCCCTTGCAGCCACGAAGTCTGGCCAGTCCCAATCATCTCGCAGCGGATGCCAGCCGCCTGCAACGCCTGCTGCAGCCGCACAGTGGTCGTGCGCTTGCCGATCGCCGAGTCGGTCCCGAGGACGGCAATCTTGAGCGCCGTCACCTCGTCGATCTTGCCGGTGAAGAAGTGGAGTTGATCGCGGGAAGGGGGACGGCGAACGTCCCGAATCGTCACGCCCGATTCCCGGGCGAGCGCCGCGAACTCTGGATCATCCCCCAGAAACTGGTGCAGTCCTGAATCGATCCGGAGGCCAGCCTGAATCGCCTCCCGCACCGTCGCCCGCGCCTCTCCGGGCAGCTGCCCGCCGTCCGGGGCCAGACCGATGACCAGGTAGTCGGGACGGGTCGTCAACCCCGCGATCGCCGCAGCCAGACTCCCGAAGACAGGAATCCTGACGGGCGTGCCATCGAGAACGGTTCCGGCGTCTTTGCCAGCCTGTGTCGAATCGATCACCCCCAGAATCTGGTAGCGGGCGGTATAACGAACGAGGCCATTGGCCGTCTTCCCCACCGGGGTCCCGAACGCTCCTTCACAGTAGACCAGCGCAGTTCCATCCATCTTGCCTCCATGATGTTCCACTTGTCAGAGCCCTCCGTCACGCGACGTGGGCCCGTGTCGATTGCCCGTAGCACCTTGAGAAAAGTCGATCTCCGCTCACCTCTCGTCGCAATTTGCCAGGCAACCCGACGATTGAGTATCGTATATCTCTTCTCGTCGGAAGGGTATTCGCAGGAGACCGTCAACGAAAGGAGTGAGAGGATGAAGGAGATCGCATTGCCCATGGGCCATCCAG
>JBEIJP010000618.1:0-2424 GCA_040380245.1 Acidobacteriota bacterium
CTTTGACCGACCACCAGGTGCGTCTCCTCGGCCGGTACGTGAGACAAATTGTCGTCAATTTTGACCCGGATTCGGCCGGCGTCGCCGCCACCAAGCGCAGTCTCGAAGTCCTGCTCGCCAATGGCTTCAAGGTCAATGTCCTGAGCCTGCCGGACAACCTCGATCCGGACGAGTTCATCCGAAAGCACGGCGCCGAAGGGTACTGGCAGGCGCTCAAGACCTCGCACCGTTTTCTGGACTATATTGTGGAGCAAGCGATCCAGACAAGAGACCCACAATCCCCTGCCGGGAAAGTCGAAACGATCAACGAGATTCTGCCGTACGTGAAACTGGTCCGTGACCGAATCGAGCGGGCCGATTACGTCGAGCGCATCGCCGATCGGTTGAAGATCGACAGTCAGCTGATCCGGGATGAGTTTCGTACGGCGGTCGAGGCACGTCAGGAGAAGGTGAGTGATCGGATCCGCCACGCCCTGGTGGCGATCAAGCCGGCGGAAAAGACGCTGCTCCAGTCGATGTTCACCAGCCCGTCCCTCCGGCGACGTCTCCTTGCCTCCCTGCGGGAGGATGACTTTCTTCACCTCCGGACGGCGCGCCTCTTTCAAGTGCTGATCGAGTTTGAGCGGGCGGAGCGGGAGCCGACCTGGCCGGCGCTCAACGAGGCCCTGGCCGATCCGGATCTGGCCCAGAATTTGCTCCCCTACCTGCTCGTCGGAGACGAGTCGGTGTGGGATGAACAGGCGGATCACCTCGAGGGAAAGACCGAGGAGGAGCTTGACGGGGGCCGGTCGTTCACGGACAGTCCCGCTGGACAACCCCCTCCGTCCGATGACGATCGAGCTGAGCGACAAGCCTGGGAGAGTCTTCTCAGCATTCGTTGTGATCGTTTGGCGGACCTTCAGGCTTCGCTCCAGATGGAGATCAATCAAGCGCAACGGAATCACGACGAGTCGACGTTGCAGCAACTGGCGATGCGCCGCGCCGCCCTTGCCCGGCAGGAGTGGGAGATGCGCAAACTGCCCCTTCCGAATGAGCGATCGGTCATGAGATGACGCTGGCTCCACCGCGATTCGATTCTGCGGCCCGGGAACTTTCCCAGGGGCGCTGCTCGTAAATGATCAGCAGGCCCCGTGGTCCCCCAGCTGTCGGAGCGGCTGAAGGCGGCTTTGAGTGGTCCGCTGGAGGCGGGGACCAGAGACTTGAATCGAGGATGATCGAGGATGATCGAGGATGATTGATAATTGCAGAGTGATCGATGATGATAAAACGATTAATCACTAATTGATGGTTGATGAGACAGAGTATAGGCCGTGCTTGCTGTGGGTAATCAACGGGTAGCAGATGCGTACTGGTCTCTTCCGATTGAAGAGACGAGTAAAAGGGGTGATCAATTTGGACGAGAAATATACAGACGATGTGCAAAAGCTCCTCGACATGGGCAAGGAGAAGGCCTTCTTGACCTATGACGACATCAATCAGGAGTTGCCGGAGGGGCTTGTCTCCGCGGATGACATCGATGAGATCTTTGCTACCCTCAGCGGCGAGGGAATTCCCATCGGTGATTCCGAGGAGAAGTTCCTGGAAGTGGCAGGGGGGGCTGGCAATGGGGATAAGAAGATCGAGGATGGCTCCGATGAGGAGATGGAACTTGACCTCTCTCCCGGCACGCTCGACAAGACCAATGATCCTGTGCGTCTCTATCTTCGGGAGATGGGGATTGTCCCGTTGTTGACCCGGGAGGGCGAGGTCGCCATCGCCAAGCGCATCGAACGGGGCAAGATCCGGGCACAGAAGGCCATCTCGCGCTCACCGGCGGCGATCCAGGAGCTGATCCGACTCGGCCAGGATCTGGCCAAAGGAGAGCTTTCGATCCGTGAGGTCGTGACCTTCAACGAGCAGGAAGGAATCACCGAGGAGAAGATTCTCGAATATCACACCTACACCGTCGAGACGATCAACGAGGTCGACAAGCTGTTCAAGAAGGCGCTGGAGCAATACGAGAA
The DNA here is from genome assembly GCA_040380245.1 of Acidobacteriota bacterium. GTDB lineage: Bacteria > Acidobacteriota > Blastocatellia > RBC074 > RBC074 > CAIOZW01. The sequence continues at coordinate 2,004 of JBEIJP010000618.1, forward strand.
GCTCCAGTCGGAGCCCAAACGCTCGACGAAGTTGCCCCGGATGCGCCGCGGCCTGGCTCGCCTCCGGGTCGAACTCTCCCACCTGGTTCGGCTGCTCGAATTCACCACGCGCTCGGAAGAGCGGCTGGTGCAGGCGATGCGGAGCGCCCGTGACGAGGTTCGGTCACGCGAGCGGGAGATCGATCGTCTGCAGCGGGCAATTGAACGCAAGAAAGCGACCGACGACCAGCGCGATCTCGAGAAGAAGCTCCGCGCCGCTCGTAAAGGGCTCACCCAACTCGAGGAGCAGTACCGACAACCCGCGGTCGAAATCAAGCGTGCCGTGCAGAATGTCCTCACCGGTGAATCGGAGGCCCAGCAGGCCAAGAAGGAACTGGTCGAGGCCAACCTTCGCCTGGTGGTCTCGATTGCCAAGAAGTAC
>JBEIJP010000619.1:0-2424 GCA_040380245.1 Acidobacteriota bacterium
CCGCGGGCTGCTCCCGGAGAAGGATCTCCTTCCGCCAGTCCTCTTCGAGCCGTTCGAGGTAGCGGACGTCGGCCTCCGGAAGGAGGGCGCGGGAGAGTTCGGCGTCCAGGAGGGTCGCCGGACCCCTCGGGAGAGCCGCCAGGCGAGCCCTCGACTCGGGTGATATGCGCTCCAGCTCCAATGGGAAGAGGGTCCCGAGCGCTTCGACCTGGTCGAGCAGGGCCTCGGCCGACTGGAGGTAGTCGATGACGACCAGGGCGCCCGCTGGGTTCGACGCGTTGAAGGGGATCGCCAGATAGCTGTAGTTGCCAATCGTTCCCGCGTCGAAGACATACGTCCGAACCGTCGGGGGATACTCTCCCCGCGCGATTCCTTCCGAGGCGAACGTCGGGCTGAAACTCATCGTCAAGTCGATCTCCTGGTTGACAAACAAGCGGTCCAACTCCCGCAGGGTCGGTGGGTAGGTCGTTCCCTCGCGCCAGAGAAACGGTCGAAGATCGCGCAGCGTCTGAAAGGCCTGATCGGCGCTACGGCGAAAAACCCCTTCATCAAACCGCCGCGAGAAGTTGTCCGCCCCGCCGCCATAATGATAGAGAAGATGGCGGAGAAAGACCGAGCCGGTAAAGTCTGGGGGCGCCGGATAGGTGAAGCGGCCGGGATGGGCCCGAATCCATTCGATGAGGGCGGGAATCGAGCGTGGAGGGTCGGCCAGCCTTGCGGTGTCATAGGCCAGCACAAACTGGGCGCGAAGCCAGGGGGCCTCGTATCCATCGATGGGTGTCCCAAAATCCCGCTCGCGAGCGTTCGCCGGATAGAGCTGACTCCCCGGCAACCAGTCGGCAAAGGGGCCCCAGAGCAGATCGCCCTGTCGCGCCGCACGAAAGTTTTCGCCGTTGATCCAGACCAGGTCGATCGATCCACCAGCTGATCGGCCGAGCCCCCTTTCGGTGAGCAGTTTGTTGACCAGATCCGCCGCGTCGGCCAGCGGCACGATTCGCAGGGAGATTCCGAAGCGACGCGCCACCTCCTCGGTCACCCGCCCCCGAAAGTGGCGATTGCGCGGCTCGTCCCCCGCCCACATCGCCAGAGAGACCGTCGTACCGCGAACCTGATCCGTCAGCGCTGAAAGGGAGAGACGGCCGAGGTCTTCCGGTCGCAGCGACTTCCCTGGCGCCGAGGGGAGCGAGCCGCAGGCCGCCGCCAGGACCAACAGCGCGAGCCCTGCCCACCTGGCGGCCTTCATCGGAGAACGGAAGAAGAGGGGAGAAGAAGCGAGTCGGGATCTCATCGAATGGGACCATCCTTTTTCAGTTCCCGTTGATTGATCGACGCCTCAGCGGGAAGCACCGCTGATTCAGCCATCATCATCCGGCCCACCCACCAGAAGACCACCAGCGGCGGAGAGAGAAAGACGAGCGAGAGGGCCGCAGTCACTGGCTCGTCCCCCGCGCGCTGATAGGCGACCAAGGTCAACGGCAAGGTGAGCACCTGGCCTCCTCCGATCATCCACGTCGACAAGTACTGGCTCCACGAAATGAGCCAGGCGAAGGAACCCGCCACGGCCAGACCTGGCAGCAGGAGTGGCAGCGTCACATACCGCCAGGACTGGCTCCACGAGGCCCCAAGGGTGCGCGCCTGTGCCTCCAGCGCTGGGTCGAGGCGGGTCAAACTGGCCGTCAGAACCAGGATCGTGTAGGGAAGGGCCGGGACAAGATGCGCCAGCGCCACCCCGAGGTGTGTGTCGGCCAGTCCATAGCGGAGAAAGAGCGCGTGCATCCCCATTGTCGAGGCGAGCGGCGGGGCAATCACCGGCAGCAACAGCGCGTAGAGCAAAAATCGTCGCGCGGGAAACGAACGCCGGGCAAGGACGCGGGCGGCCGGCGTCCCGATGGCCAGCGCGCTCAACGCGACTGCTGTCGCGATCGTCAGGCTCCCTCCCAACGACTCCCAAAGCCCGGAGGAGGGAGAGAAGAGGGATTGCCAGGCACGCCAACTCCAGTCGTCAGGCAGCAGCCTCGGCCAGAACCAGGACCAGGCCATCGACCAGAGCAGGAGCAGGATCACGGGAATCCCGGCGACTCCCAACACCCAGCCGACGGCCACTCGTTGGCCCCAGCCCCCTCGATCTCTCTCGACGCGCCTGATCAACGCTTCCCCCCTATCAAAAGAAGAATGGTCGCTCCGTTCCCATCCAACGCCGGGTCAAACGAACCCAGGCGAGCAGAAGCAGCGCCGTCCCAAGCGAGAGCATCATCGCCAGGGCAATCCCTCCCGGGCGATCCAACAGATCGATCGATTGGTAGCGCCGCTGCGCGACCACGGAGAGCATGGCGGGATAGGATCGCCCGAGCAGCGAGGGGATCTCAAATGCCCCCAACAGATACGCGAAGATCATCAGCGAGGCCGACAAAGCGGCCGGCGCGC
>JBEIJP010000620.1:0-2422 GCA_040380245.1 Acidobacteriota bacterium
CCTCCGCCTGATACTTCATCGAGGCGTCGTAGATGCTCAGTTCTTCGCCCCCCGGATAGTACCGGGTCACGCCACCCTCCGTACCGGGCACCATCAGGTTCTTGATGCGGACATTGGCGAAGGTTCCACGGGTCATAACGCGGTCATTTCCCCTCCGGGAACCATAGCTGTTGAAGTCTGCGACGGCGACCCCCTTCTCAGTGAGGTAGCGACCTGCCGGTGAGCTCGGTTTGATCGAGCCAGCCGGGCTGATGTGATCGGTCGTTACCGAATCGCCAAGGATCGCGAGCGGTCGCATGCCGGTAATGCTGGCAATGGTACCGGGCTCCATCCCGAAGTGATCGAAGAAGGGCGGCGGCTGGATATAGGTCGAGTCAGGATCCCAAGTGTAGACGTTCCCGGTACTGGCTGGAATCTCGTTCCACAGCGGGTTTTCGGAGGTAAAGTCGGAGTAGAGCCGCCGGTAGGTCTCCGGATCGGTCGCCGCGTGCAACATTTGGCGAACTTCATCGAGGGTTGGCCAGATATCACGGAGGTAGACTGGTTGGCCGTCGCTGCCGATGCCGATCGCCTCGCTCGAGAGATCGATGTCGACTCGGCCAGCCAGCGCGAAGGCGACGACCAGCGGCGGGCTCATCAGGAAATTGGCCTTGATGTTCTGGTGGACCCGTGCCTCGAAATTGCGATTGCCCGAGAGGACCGAGGCCGCGATCAGATCGTGCCGGACAACGACCTCCTCGATCTTTGGATCGAGCGGTCCGGAGTTTCCGATGCAGGTCGTGCACCCATACCCGACGACCTGAAACCCAAGCCGGTCGAGGTCAGCCTGCAGCCCCGTCCGAGTCAAATAGTCAGAAACAACCCGCGAACCCGGCCCAAGCGAGGTCTTGACGGTGGGCTTGACTCGCAACCCCCTCGCCACCGCCTTGCGCGCCAGGAGACCCGCCGCCAGCATGACGCTCGGATTGGAGGTGTTGGTGCAGGAAGTGATGGCGGCTATCAGCACATCCCCGTGCCCAAGATCGACCGCGACCTCGGCCGCCGCGGCCTCCTTCTGCAGTTGGACGAGACTGGTCCGCTCAGCGGCTACCGTCGTCCCGTATCGGTTGCCCAGGTCAGAGGCGTTTCGACCGTAGCCATTCTCAGCCGCCGGCTTGACGAGCAGATCCCGAAAACTGCGCCCCAGTTCCTGAAGTTCGATCCGATCCTGCGGACGCTTCGGGCCCGCCACGTTAGGCACCACCGCTCCGAGGTCGAGCTCAAGCACCTGACTGTACTCCACCTCGCCCCGTCGGGGGATGCCAAAGAGGCCCTGCGCCAGGAAGTAGTTGCGGAAGGTGTCGACCTGCTCTTTCGTCCGCCCCGTCTGGAGAAGGTACTGACAGGTCTCCTCGTCGACCCCGAAGAAGCCCATCGTCGCGCCATACTCCGGCGCCATATTGGCGATCGTCGCCCGATCTGTCAGCGAGAGCGATGCCGCCCCCTCCCCGAAGTACTCGACAAACTTGCCGACCACCTTGGCGCGTCGCAGCATCTCCGTCAGCTGCAGGACCATGTCGGTTGCCGTCACGCCCTCGCGAACTGTCCCGGTGAGATGAACGCCAACGACATCCGGAGTCAAAAAATAGACTGGCTGACCCAGCATTCCTGCCTCGGCCTCAATCCCTCCCACTCCCCAACCGACCACGCCCAGTCCGTTGATCATGGTCGTATGCGAGTCTGTCCCGACCAACGTGTCCGGGTAGTAGACCCCATCACGGCTCAGCACCCCCTTCGCGAGGTACTCCAGATTGACCTGGTGGACAATGCCGATCCCCGGGGGAACCACCTTGAAGGTATCGAAGGCCTGCATGCCCCACTTCATGAACTCATACCGCGGGCGATTGCGCTCAAATTCGATCTCCATATTGCGTTGCAGAGCGTCAGCCGTACCCGCAACGTCAACCTGTACGGAATGGTCGACCACCAGATCGACCGGGACGAGCGGCTCGATCAACTTCGGATCCTTACCCATCCCCGCCACTGTCGAGCGCATCGCCGCCAGATCGACCAGTAACGGGACCCCGGTAAAGTCCTGGAGGACAATCCGTGCGACGATGAACGGAATCTCCGCCGTCCGTTCGGCTTTTGCCGCCCAGTTGGCCAGCGCCCGGACGTCCTCTTCCCGAACCTTTCGGCCATCATAGTTGCGGAGGACAGACTCCAGGACGATCCGAATGCTCACTGGCAACTTCGAGATCGGGCCGATTCCTGCTCTCTCGAGCTGCGGCAGCGAGTAGTAGCCTCCTTCATTCCCATCTCCCAGGGTGAAGGTACGGTAGGTGTCGAAGAGATTGTGTGCCATATGATTCCGTTCCTGATGGTTGGCTCTGAGCCAGTTCTCTGCCCTGTCGCGGGACTGGTATATGTTGGTCTTGATCCC
>JBEIJP010000621.1:0-2417 GCA_040380245.1 Acidobacteriota bacterium
GCCACCATGGCCGACCAGGTCTTCTCTTCCAGCCTGCCCGTCACGGGCAGTCCCATCTGTTCCTGCCACTTGGCGAGCGCCAATGCAAAAGCGGGGCTGTCCGGCTCGGCCTGGCTTCCAATCAACTGCTGGATCAGGGCGACATAGAGATCCCAGCCCTTCTGCCGTCGTCCGCCAAAACTCCAGCGAAGCGTAGTAGAGAGCTCCTCATTCTGGCGTGCGGCCGCTTCGATGACCTGGGCTGGCAGATTGACCGCTGGTGGGGGCGAGGCGATGAGGGGCGCTGACAGGCAGAGGAGGAGCGCTGGAATACCAATCCGGCTCTTCCATGGGTAACATCGTCGTTCCTTTCGTCGGTTGCGTTCCATTCTCCTCCCACGGATTGTCTCGATCTTGGCTCACCCTCGGCCAGCAGGGGGGCAGGTGCGCCAGCGTTCCATCATCCACGGTTCTTTCCTCCAATAGAGCGGAAAGAGGGGCGGAGAGTCGCTCACGCGGGGCGAGCTCGGTTGTACTTGTCAATTGAATAACCAGGAGTCTACCGCGTCCTGCCCCGAAGGGCAACCTTTTACAGCGATCATCTTCCCAACCTTCTGGACCACTTCTGTGGAGAGGACGAGGAAACTTCCCCACGAAGTGCGAAAAACCGCCCACGTGGTGGCTCCGTCAACGCGTGGATTGGGGAGAGACCGGGCAAGGCAGGCCGTGACGGAGCCATTTCCTCCCCCAGCCTCTGCCTTCGGTTGAGGCATAGTATTTGCATCGCCAATAGTGCCACCCGTTCTCTTTCGAGCCAAGTGGTGAAGCGAGGGAGCGGTGATGTTCAGCCGGCGGAACAGAGGAGGAGTGGAGCGTACGGGCGTCGCCACGAAGGGAGGGTCACCTTGAAGATCTTGGTTGCCATCGATGGGTCGGAATATGGGCAGCGGGCCCTTGAAGAAGTTGTCCGGATCCCCTGGCCAGCGGCAAGTGAAATCCGGGTGATCTCCGCCGCGGAGATGCCCTTCTTCCCCAGTGCCGAGTTTGGAACATTGCCCCGGCAGTATTACGAAGAGTTGGAGCAGGCGACGCGCGACCGTGCCAGAAGAGTCGTCGAAGAAGCCGTCGCGCAGTTGCGGAAGGCTCTCTCCCACTCCTCGGATTCAGCCAGTCCTCCGTCGGTGGAGGGGGAGTTCCTCTTTGCGCCGCCGCGAGAGGCGATCGTTGAGGAGGCGCACCGCTGGGGGGCCGATTGGATTGTGCTCGGCTCTCACGGATATCGGGGATATAAGCGATTCCTCCTCGGGTCCGTCTCGCAATCGGTCGCCGCCAATGCCCCTTGCTCCGTTCTTATTGTTCGGAAACCAGAGGAGACGGTCTCTGAGGCCTGATTCCATAGACATCACACTCGCTGATCACCTCTCCATCTCTACCCCGTTAGGAGGCAATCCATGACTACCCACAGGCAACCCCCACACATCCCCCCAGACCGCCAGATCACCAATTGGGAGGGCGGACATCGCGGCCATCACGCTCCCCCGGAACCTGCCGTCTGCCCGGAGTGTGGCAATGTCTATCGACACCGCCGATGGACACAGCCGACTGCGCCCCCTCTCCTCGAAGAGGCGACCTCCCTGGTCTGTCCGGCGTGCCGCGCAGAGAAGAGCGGCATCGCCGGGGGCTACCTTCATCTGGAAGGGCAGTTTCTGATGAACCATCGCGATGATCTTCTTCGGCTGATCCACAATGAAGCCGAACGGGCCGTTGAGAATAATCCCCTCGCCCGCATCATGGAGATCGAGACCGATGACGAGGGCCGAACCATTGTCAAAACAACGACGGAGCATCTCGCCCAACGGCTTGGACGCGCCCTCGAGAGCGCTTTTCACGGCGAGGTCCACTACGTCTTCTCTCGGATCAACAAACTGACTCACGTCTGGTGGCAACGCGAGGAATGATTCATTCTCTACTGGAAGGCGCGGACCAGCCACCGCGCCTTCCAGCGCCATCCTGCCAATCGGGAAGAGCAGCCGCATTCATCGTGACAAGCCTGCCCGCGCAATCTCACTGCAGTTACTCAGTTTTGGTGCGCATCAGAATGAGAGGCACAGCCCGCGCTTTCGACTCTTCTCGTTCCAGGTTCAGAGCGCAGATCAAGACCACGGAAGACGTCCCAAACACCTGGCTTTGAGACGATGATTGACCGCTTCGAGGGGGGGCTGTCATCGATCAAGTAAAACAGAGTAGATCTTGACGTCGCTGGTGGCCACCCCCACAGCATAGATTGGGCGATGTTGTTCCCGGAGCAGACGGACCCGATCAGAGGGCAATCAGGCGACAAAAGGGGCGACTGCCGGTAGGACGGACAAGGGGCCTGACGTGGGGATAGAAGGGGGGCACCTTCGGCAATGATGAAGGTCCCTCCCAGCGGTGTCCAA
>JBEIJP010000622.1:0-2416 GCA_040380245.1 Acidobacteriota bacterium
CGTCGACGACAGTCACCACTCCATCGAGCGCCAACCGCGTCTGCATCTCGTCGTCGACGAAGAAGGTCTACGCCACCGGTCCCGGATCGGCCAGGCCGGTCGTCTCGACCAGAATGTAGTCGAACTTCTCCCGCCGTTTCATCAAATTCCCGAGGATCCGAATCAGGTCGCCGCGAACGGTGCAACAGATGCACCCGTTGTTCATCTCGAAGACCTCCTCCTCGGCGTTGATGACCAGTTCCTGATCGACGCCAATCTCTCCGAACTCGTTTTCGATAACGGCGATCCGCTTGCCGTGATTCTCGGTGAGAATTCGGTTGAGCAGGGTGGTCTTGCCGGAACCCAGAAAGCCGGTCAGAACCGTGACGGGAATCCGCTCAGGCTGCGAAGTGTTGGATGATGCGCTCATCTGCTACTCTCCTTGTGACGCGTGGTCGTCTGGGCCCGCGTGGGTTGACCTGGCGAGGGTGGCCTCCAGGTCTCCGAGCGTCAGCTCGGCCATCGGGCGGTGAATCTTGAATTGCCGGGGCTGGCCTGGGGTCGTCAAAATGGCGATGACCGTCTCGATCGGGGGACAGCCCTCCTCCTGGCAGGCCAGTTCGGTCACCAGGATCGGGACCTCCTCGCCAAGGCCGAGCAGGCGCTGGACATCCTGACGGATGCGCTCCCGGGCCTCCTGGGCCGAGGGGGAAGATCTGGCGCGGGAATTACCTTGAAAGTCGAACTTCATCTTCTCTTCCTTCCGCGCCTCTGCCACCTCCGGCGAGAGGCTGGGAGAGGCGGGCAGCGCGGTCCGTCTCCGGACCGAGAGCCGGGGAGGCGAACCGTTCGAATTGCAGGGAGGTGAGCGAACCGGGCAGGGGAAGGAGCCGCCCCTCCGCCGCGGAGTCGGTCGCCCACTCGACGAGTGTTTCGTAGCAGGTCAGGTTGTCGAGGCCGCCCAGCCAGAGGGTTCCCTGCGGGCTGATCAGACAGACGACATTGACCAGGTCACACGGCCCCAGGCAGCCGCTGATCGTCAGCTGGATCGACGAGGCCAGCCGTCGCGTCTTCCAGAGATGCTTCAGCCTCTCGACGGGAACGGGCGGGTGGCCGCGATCGACGCGGCCACAGCAGCACCCCACACAGACCAGCAGTTGCCCGAGCGTTTTGCGCTTTGTCTTCAACACGAGTCTCCCTCGACCTCCTCTCCCTGCCGCTCTCCGGCTCCCCCCTCTGCCGAGGCGGCGGACGTCAATTGCCCGACCACCACCTGGAAATCCCGGAGGGTTCGCGGGAGCTCCACCCCGCTCGGCCACCAACCCGACGCGCGCAGCGTCAGTCCCACCTCGAGCAGGTCCGGGGTACGCAGCCCGACCTCTTCGAGGAACTCTTTTTCGGCGAGAACGGAGGTGGCCGCTCCCTGGCGGACAACCTCCCCCTTGTCGAGAATGGCGACCTGGTCCGCCCAGCGATAGGCGAGGTCGATATCGTGGGTCGCCATGACGATCGTCGTTCCCTGGCGCTCCAGCCCTTCGAGCAGGGCGAGCAGTTGTTCGATCCCGCGCGGATCGAGCCCCGCCGTTGGCTCGTCGAGCAGCAGGAGTCGCGGCTCCATCGCCAGCACCCCGGCAATCGCTACCCGCCGTTTCTGCCCGTGGCTCAGCTGGTGGGTCGGGCGGTCTTTGATCGCCTCCAGCTCCATGGCGACAAGGGCCTTCTCGACCTGTCGGCAGATTCGCTCTTCGTTCCATCCCAGATTGGCCGGTCCGAAGGAGAGGTCCTGCCAGACCGTCGGCGCAAAGATCTGCTCGTCCGGATTTTGCAGCACCAGTCCAATCTGTTGTCGCCACGCCCAGACCTCCTGCCGCCGATAGCTGACAGGCTGCCCTGCGAGGAGGATGGTCCCTTCCTGCGGCTCGATCACGCCTTGGAGAAGGAGGAGCAGGGTGCTCTTGCCGGCTCCATTCCGTCCGAGGAGGGCCATTCGGCTTCCCGTGGCCAGGCGCAGATTCGCTCCGCGAAGGGCCGGCGGATGGCCGGCGTACCCGTACCGCAGATGGCATGCTTCGAGAAGCGGTGGTTCACCCATATCGGTTCCAGGCCAGGGTGACGACTGTGATGACCGCGCCAACCGTCGTCGCCCAGAGGAGTCGTCGCGGCGAGGCCGCCTGATGGGCGCTCAACAACCGCATCTCGCCCGGCTCCCCACGCGTGCGCAGCCCTCTCTCGCAGTGCCCGGCACGGTCGATCGCCAGGACGAGCAGGGAGCTGGTCATTATCCCCGCCGACTGCAGCGACCGTCGCCAGCCTCTCCACCCGCCACGTATCCCCAGCGCCCGCTGCATCTCTCGGACACTGTCGAAGAAGAGCCACAGAAAGCGATGGACCGAGAGCAGCAGATCCGCTCCCAGCGGCGAGAGCCCGACCCGTCGCA
>JBEIJP010000623.1:0-2415 GCA_040380245.1 Acidobacteriota bacterium
CCCTTCCGTCGAAGCGAGCCGTCTTCGTTCTTCGAGCCCGAGAGCCTCGATGGCCAGGGATCCAAATTCAAGCTCTGTGTTGCCTCCCCATTCGAGCAACCCGTCCCCATTGCCATCCCGCCATCCCCGACCCGGACTCCGGTTCGTATGCCACCATTGATTCCACTGGAGCAGACGTGGATACGACCAGGCGAGAAACTCCAGGTCCTGCGTCATAAAGTAGAGTTTGAGGGCAATCCAGGAGGCGAGGGGGGCGAGCGATCGGCCCACGGCGGGTGGATTGCCGCCTCCGGCCGAGAGGGGAACGCGTCCATCCGGCTGCTGAGTGCTGAGGAGAAGGCGAAGCGTGCCCTTGGCCGCCTCCGGGTCGAGGAGCGTACCGATCAGGGACCCATACAGGGCCGCCTCGGCCGCGGGAAGGGCAGCCTCGGGGCCGGACTTCGTCGCCGTGACATCGGGGGGCTGGGCGAACGAGAGGTGGAGCAGCCCCGTGCCAGGATCGAAGCGGCGGCTGGCCAGGACGCTTCGCTGGATGGCTTCGAATGACTCTCCCCACTTGCCCCCACTGCGAGTCAGGTTGGTTCGGGCCCGCTCCTCAGCACGCGTCAGCTGCTCGGGGATTGGACCAGGGAGGAACGCTTCCTTCGCCTCCTGCTCCATTCGCGCCCACTGGTCCCCAATCAAGACAACGAAGGAGAGGGTTCCATCCTGGCTCAGGTCGAAGCTGAGGGCCGCGTGCGCGCGAGGGGACGGAAGGGCCACACCGCTCTCGGACGGACGCGGCGTCTCCTGGGCGTGCCCTTCCGCCATCAGCTGGGCGCGGAGGCTGGTCCCGCTCCGAAAGCTGGCGGCGCCAATGGCGGTCCGATCGGTCTGCAGAAGAAACTGGCGACGCGGTGGAGGAAGCCCTCGCGGATGGACAGACTCCCCAACCAGGGTCCGTCGATCGGTGCGGGTTCGGAAGTGGGCCCAACTCTCCTGGCCGCTCTCCCAGGGGCGGTACGCTTCGAGGGCGATTCGCACCCCGCGGGGAGCGCTCACCTGGGCGAGGAGAAGGTGGGGAGAAGGTCGACTCCAGCGGAGGGTCACCGGTCGCTCCGGGTCGAACCGGGTCGCCCAGCTGACGCTTCCGATCCCTCCATCTGCCGTGTGCAATCCCGGCGTCACCCGGGTGGGGGTCTCCTCGATCGCCTCATTCGGTCGATAGACGAGGATCCGAACGCCGAAGGCACTGAAGACACCGGGCGTGCTCGATGAGCCCGTTCGACTCAGCAGAACCAGCCCCTGCGGCGCGGCTTCGTCGAGACGCCCAACCAGGACCTGCTCGGCCGTCTCCTCTTGCCAGCTACTGACTGGGCGATTGGCGAGCGGCGCGGGGAGCGCGTGCCCCAATGCCAGCCACGGCAGGAACCAGCCGATCATCAATATGGTCAGGATCATCCCTCGATGTGTCGCCATGTCCCGGTTCGCTCTGTGCAGGGGGCTCTCTTCTGGCTTTCCCCTCTCCTCTCGATTCCATACTGGAGGGTAGGCTGGCCGTACTTCTTCACCTCACTATCAGAGGGTAGGGGCAACTCTCCCGAGTTGCAAGTAGGCAGCCTTCGGAAAATCGGCTACAATCCCGTCTCGCGCTGGCGTCCGTTTGGCGCGGGAGCGCGGCAGGAACCAATTCAGCACACGGGAGGGCAAGGTGGCGACCTACCAGGAGATGAGTCTGCACGTCCGGCTCTTCATGCGGAAATACCCGTTTGACCGGTACCGCATCGATCCAGTGCCGTGCACGCCGTTGGCCAGGCCGCTCCGGGAAGCGAACGTGGCGATCGTCACGACCGCCGGTCTTCATCTGCCCGACCAGCCGGACTTTGATCACGGTCGCAAGTTGGGGGACCCGTCGTTCCGCGAGATTCCCGCGACGATCGATCCCCAGATCCTGCGGGAGTCGCACCGGAGCCAGGCGTTCGATCACCGAGGCATTGCGGAGGATAAGAACCTGGCCTTTCCTCTCGACCGGTTACGGGAGTGGCAGGCGGCCGGACGGCTCGGACGAATCAACCGGCGCCACTTCAGTTTTATGGGCTCGATCGTCGGCCCGGGGCCGCTGATCGAGGAGACGGCACCGGCCGTCGCCGCGATGTTGCGAGAGGATGGAGTCGAGGTGGTCCTGCTGACTCCGCTCTGACCGATGTGCAACCAGACGGTCGGTCTGGTGCAAGCGGCAGTGGAGAGGGCGGGGATGACCACCGTCTCGATCACCCTGTTGCGGGAAGTCACGGAGCGCATCCGGCCCCCGCGAGCACTCTTTGTCCCGGCGCCGATGGGCTATCCCCTCGGCGCTCCCCATCAACCGGTGCGGCACCATCAGATTCTCGACGCGGCCTTCCGACTGCTTCCCCGGACGGACCTGCCCGTCCTCGA
>JBEIJP010000624.1:0-2413 GCA_040380245.1 Acidobacteriota bacterium
CGGCTGGCTCCACGACGTCCCGCTACGGACGAAGACATACGCGGCCCCAGCCCCGGCCGCGCCGTTGTCTGACTGATTGCCATTGATCCCAGTGGCGGCGCTGGCCTCACCGGAGGCGCCGACGACGATCGTGTTCCCGGCAATGGCGACCGAGTCGCCAAACTGGTCCCCCGGACCGGGATTGCTCGCCTTGAGATAGGCCTGCTGAGACCAGAGGATCCCGCTGCGGACAAAGACGTAGGCGGCGCCAGCCCAGGTGGCGCTGTTGTTGAACTGATCTCCATTGACCCCGGCCGTGTTGCTCGATTCCCGAAAGGCGCCGACGACGACCGTCTCGCCGTCAATCGCGACAGAAGTGCCAAACTGATCCTCGAAGCCCGTGTTGCTCGCTTTGAGGTAGGCCTGCTGGAGCCACGTCCCCCCCGCGCGCACGAAGAGGTAGGCCGCCCCGGCCTCCCGGACGCGATTGTCGATCGGATCCCCATTGACCCCCTTCGCTCCACTATCTTCCTTCGGTGCCCCGACGACGACCCGATCGCCCGAGATCGCGATCGAGAAGCCAAACAGATCTCCCCCCACCCCGCGGCTGCTCGCCTTGAGGTAGACCTGCTGGCTCCAGGCAGTCCCGCCACGGACAAAGACATAGGCGGCGCCAGCCTCTGACGAGTCGTTGTTGGTCTGATCCCCATTGACCCCGAGGGCGTTGCTCTCCTCCAGATAGGCCCCGACGACCACCGTCTCCCCCGAAATCGCGACCGAAGAGCCGAATTGATCACCCAACCCGGTATTGCTCGCCTTGAGATAGGCCTGCTGAGCCCAGATTGTCCCGCTGCGTACGAAGACATAGGCCGCCCCGGATCGCGTCAAGGTGTTGTCGGTCTGATCGCCATTGATCCCTGTCGCGCCGCTCGATTCCTGAGAGGCCCCGACGACCACCGTCTCGCCCACGATCCCGACCGAGGAGCCGAACCGATCCCCCGCCCCGGTATTGCTCGGCTTGAGGTAGGCTTGCTGGCTCCACAGGGTGCCGCCGCGGAGAAAGACGTAGGCGGCGCCGGACTCCAGCGCGGCGTTGCTGACCTGGTCTCCATTGATCCCATTCGCGCCGCTATCCTCTCCCGACGCACCAACGACCACGGTGTTCGTCGCAATCGCTACCGAGACGCCAAACCTGTCGGAGGGGCCGGTGTTGCTCGCCTTGAGGTAGGCTTGCTGGCTCCACGTCGTCCCGCTGCGGACGAAGACGTAGGCCGCGCCGGCGGCAAACGCGTTATCGTTTACCTGATCGCCATTGACGCCAGTGGCGTTGCTGTCCTCTCCAGGGGCTCCAACGACCACCGTGCCGCCGGAGATCGCGACCGATGCGCCAAATTGATCGAACGCCTCCGTGTTGCTCGCCTTGAGGTAGGCCTGTTGGGTCCAACCTCCGGCGCTGCGGATGAAGACATAGGCCGCTCCCGAGTCGAAGTTGCTGTTGTCTGCCTGGTTGCCATCGATCCCGGTGGCACTGCTCGCTTCACTGGCGGCGCCGACGACCACCGTGTTCGCGGTGATCGTGACCGAGACGCCGAAGGCGTCCGAGGCTCCCGTGTTGCTTGCCTTGAGGTAGGCCTGCTGAGTCCAAGTCGTCCCGCCACGCACAAAGACGTAGGCCGCGCCAGAGTTCGTCGTAATGTCGTTGCTCTGATTGCCATTGACGCCTGTCGCGTTGCTGTCCTCCCCGGTCGCCCCGACGACGATCGTCTCCCCGGCAATGGCCACCGAGGTTCCAAAGTTGTCGAGGGAGCCAGCATTGCTCGCCTTGAGGTAGGCCTGCTGCGTCCACGTCGTTCCACTGCGGACGAAGACGTAGGCCGCCCCGGAGTCCTCGGCATTATTGTTGAGGGGATCTCCGTTGATCCCACTCGCATCGCTGGAGTCGTTGCGGGACCCGACGACCACTGTCTCACCGGAGATGGCCACGGCGTGGCCGAACTGCTGCCCCACCCCCGTTTCACTCGCCTTGAGATAGGCCTGCTGGGTGATCGTCGGGTCGATCGTCAGTGGGTAGCTTGCGTCCCGCTCTTCGACCACCAGGCGGAGTTCCGCCTTCCCCTCGGCACGCAGCCTCGCCGCGACCTCCCGACCCTTCGCGTCGAGGACCTTGAGGCCACGGTAACGGACCAGGGGCTGTTCCTTCGCTCGGCCGAAGGTCGCGCCACGCCCTCCGTCGATGATCTCGACCTCCGACAGTCCTCCCCGGACCTTCAGGCGCAACTCGAGAGGGGACTCCCCTGCCGGAGCGACAGGTCGTTGCTGGACCGTGTAGCCGTGCTCCACACCTGACGACTGGTTGTGATAACACTCCTCCAGATTCTCATCCCAGCGGTACCCAATCCGCCGCCCGGCCGCCTCCACCTGCGGAGCCCTCTCC
>JBEIJP010000625.1:0-2413 GCA_040380245.1 Acidobacteriota bacterium
CAGAGCAGGGCGGTCTGGGTTTTGGTGAGGCTCATGACGGAAAGGAGCAACAGACCCAGGCCCGAGGCAGGGCCACTGGCCGCCAAGCCAGCCGCTGCTGCGCTCGAGGCAAGCCCGGCTGGAACGGCCGGTGCGGCCTGGGTGGCTTGGCTGAGCAGGGCCGCACCGCCGGCGGAGGGCAGGGCGAAGCCACGGTTCCTGAAGAACTCCGTCACCCGCGCGAGGGCCCGGCTGACCCGCTTGCGGGCCGCGTCTTCGTCGATGCCCAGCGCGTTGCCCACTTCGCGCAAACTGCGTTCCTCCAGGAATCGGAGGACCAGCGCGAGGCGGTCGGCTTCCCGGAGTTGGAGCAGCGCCTCATCGAGCAGTGGAGTGAGATCCTCGGAGGGGTCGCGTCCGTGAAGCTCTGTCTCGGCCAGGGCGGCGGCGACCTCTTCGCGGCGGCGTCGCCGCATCTCGGAGCGGAAACGCGCCTTGGACTCCAGGATGGCCGACCGATGGAGCCATCCCGCAATGGTTTCGTGTCCGGCGAGCGCGGGCGCTTTTCGGGCGAGGTGGACGAAGACGTTCTGGGTGATTTCCTCGGCAAGGCCGGTGTCTCCGACTTGTCTCAAAGCGGTGGTGAAGACCAGGTCCACATGCCGATCCACCAGGGCGCGGAACGCCGTTTCCGATCCTTCGGAAGCGTAGCATCGCACCAGATCGCGGTCGGGCGTCGTGGTCGCGGCGGTCATTTCACTACGATACTGCCGCCTCCCCTCCAAACCGGACACAGGAGTTTGGAGCGGCCCAGCCCAACAAAAAAGCGCGCACCGGTGAGGGTGCGCGCTTGGAAACGGAACGTGGACGGTTAGTCCTGGGTCTTCTTCTCCTCGGCCGCGGCGAAGGCGTGCTCGAGGGCGACCAGGTCTTCACCGGGCTTGAGCTGATCGAGGAGCTTCTGCTCTTCCTTCAGCTGCTCGGTGCTGTAGTTCGCGGCCTTGATGGACAGACCGATGCGGCGATCGGCGCGGTCGATCTTGATGACGCGGGCGGTGACATCGTCGCCGACCTTGAGGACGTTCTTGATCTTGTCGACCCGGTCTTCGCTGACCTGGGAGATGTGAACCAGACCGTCGATGTCGTTGGGCAAGCCAACGAACGCACCGAAGCTGGCCAACTTGGTGACCTTGCCGGTGACCAGATCGCCCACCTTGAAGAGGGTCTCGATCTGCTCCCACGGATCCACGCCCAGCTGCTTCATGCCGAGGCTGATGCGCTGGTTGGCCTTGTCGACTTCGAGCACAACCGCCTCGACTTCGTCGCCCTTCTTGAGGACTTCGCTCGGGTGGTTGACCTTGCGGGTCCAGCTCATGTCCGACACGTGCACCATGCCGTCCAGGCCTTCCTCGAGCTCGAGGAACGCGCCGTAGCTGGTGAGGTTGCGGATCGGTCCCTTGACCTTGGTGCCCGGCGGGTACTTGGTGTGAGCCAGGTCCCACGGGTTGGTCTCGAGCTGACGGATGCCGAGGCTGATCTTCTGCTCGTCGCGGTTGATGCCGAGGACGACCGCTTCGATTTCCTGGCCCTGCTTGAGGACGTCGGAAGGCTTGGCGATGCGCTTGGTCCAGGACAGCTCGGTGACGTGCACCAAGCCCTCGACGCCGGGCTCGATCTCGACGAACGCGCCGTAGGGCACGAGGTTGACGATCTTGCCTTTGACCTTGGCGTTGACGGGGTACTTGCTCTCGATGTTGTCCCAGGGGTTGGACAGCTTCTGCTTGAGGCCCAGGCTGACGCGCTCTTTCTCGCGGTTGATGTCGAGAACGACGACGTCGATCTCCTGACCCACCTTGAGCATCTCGCTCGGGTGCGTGAGGCGACCCCAGGACATGTCGGTGATGTGCAGGAGGCCGTCGAGGCCGTTGAGGTCGATGAACGCACCGAAGTCGGTGAGGTTCTTGACCGTGCCCTTGCGGATGTCGCCGGGCATCATCTCGGACAGCAGCGACGAACGGCGGGCGTTGCGCTCGGTCTCGATGATTTCGCGGCGGCTCAGGACCACGTTCTGGCGATCCGGATTGAGCTTCACGACCTTGAACTCGTAGGCATTGCCAACGAAGGAGGCCAGGTTCTTCGGGGGAACGATGTCGACCTGAGACGACGGGCAGAACGCCTCGACGCCGATGTTGACGATCAGGCCACCCTTGACGATGGACTTCACCTTGCCGGTGACATTGCCACCCTCGTTGCAGATGCTCTGGATACGGTCCCAGTTCTGTTGGAACTCGGCCTTTTCCTTGGACAGGTGGACGTTGCCTTCCTTGTCTTCGGCCTTCTCGATGAGGACGTCGATGATGTCTCCCACCACGACTTTCTCAAACTCAACGAACTCGGAGGCGCTGACGACGCCTTCGGATTTGCCGCCGATGTC
>JBEIJP010000626.1:0-2407 GCA_040380245.1 Acidobacteriota bacterium
ATTCGAGAGAAGATTCTCGCCGATATGCGCCAGGCGGTCGAGGTGGCGAAACGTGTCAACGCCAAGTGGTGCACCGTCGTCCCGGGATGCCACGACCAACGGCTCGACTGGGACTACCAGACGGCGAATGTCATCGACAATTTCCGCCGCTGTGCCGAGATCTGTGAGAAGGCCGGCCTGGTCATGGTCATGGAGCCGCTCAACACGCGGCGCGACCATCCGAAGCTCTTCCTGACACGCATTGCCCAGGCCTACCTTATCTGCCGTGGTGTCAACAGTCCCTCGGTCAAGATTCTCTACGATATGTACCATCAGCAGATCACCGAGGGGAATATCATCCCCAACATCGACCAGGCCTGGAGCGAGGTGGCCTACTTTCAGGTCGGGGATCACCCGGGCCGCAAGGAGCCGACGACGGGCGAGATGAACTATCGCAACATCTTCCGCCACATTCACGCCAAGGGCTTCACCGGCGTCGTCGGGATGGAGCACGGCAACGCCCGGCCCGGTCGTGAGGGAGAGCAGGCGGTCATCGACGCCTATGTCGCCAGCGACGCGTTTTAAGGGGGCGGTTCCCCGGGGGGGACGCCGGCTTGGTCATCCATCTGGTATTGCGGGATGAGGCGACGCCGGCAAGGCGAGCTGAAGGAGGAATCTGCCCGATGAGGGAGAAGAAGAGTCGCGAGAGAGGTCTGGTCGGGCTGGCCGTGATGCTTCTGGTCGTGGCCGGCGCTGGCGTGCCGAGCGGGGCGCAGCCGCCGGCCAGACCGACAGCTCCCCCGAAGGTACGCCGATCGGCCCCCCCCAAGCCCAGGCCCTCGGCCGCGGAAGCGGATCAGAAGGCGATGCTGGGGACGATCTCGGCCGATTCGCTGCGGGGGCATCTGCGCTTTCTGGCGTCGGATCTGCTGGAAGGGCGGGACACTCCCTCGCGGGGGCTCGACCTGGCGGCGGAGTACATTGCCAGCCAGATGATGCGGGCCGGGGTCGCACCAGCGGTCGACGATGCGGGCGCGCCGGGCGGCAAGAGTTACTTCCAGGTCGCGCGGTGGCAGGTGAGCCGGCCCGATCGCGACTCCCTGGCCGGGGCGATCGCCATTGGGGAGGAGCGGTTGGCGCTCACTCACGACGAGATCAGCTTCCAGACCGAGCAGGCGGTCGACTTGCGCGCCGTGCCCGTGCTCAAGGTCGATCTGACGGCGGCGGACCGTCTCGCCCGGCTGACGGAAGAGCAGGTGGCGGGAAAGGCCGTGCTGCTCGATCTTCCAGAGATCTCACGCACCGATCGGGCGAAATTCATGGAAGGGATGCGGGCGCGTGGCCAGATCGTCGCGCAACTCAATCGCCTGCGCCCCGCGCTTCTGCTGAGCCTCGGGCGGCAATCGACCCGGGGACGCGGGCTTCTCGGGACACGGCTCATCGACCCCTCGCGTCCGGCGGGGGGCATGCGGGGGGGGCCGGCCGATCCGATCCTGACCGTTCACTCACCGCGTGTCGTCGCGCTCTATGACGCGATGGCCGATGGGGAGACGCGGGGGATGTTGACGCTGCGTCTGGGCGCTCCGGTCGTCTCGCCAGTCGAATTGAAGAACGTCATCGGCGTCATCCCGGGATCGGATCCGGTTCTGCGGGATACATACGTGCTGGTCTCGGCCCATTATGACCACGTCGGCGTTATGGCGGGCGCGTCGGGGGGCGACCATATCTACAACGGCGCCAACGATGACGCCAGCGGGGTGGTCAGCGTGCTCGAGCTGGCGAATGCCCTCTCCCGTCTGCCGACCAAGCCGAAGCGCTCCCTGGTCTTCATTGCCTGGTTCGGGGAGGAGAAGGGGCTGCTGGGCTCCCGCTTCTACGGTCAGCATCCGGTCTTTCCCCTCAACCGGACCGTGGCCATGGTCAACCTCGAGCAGGTCGGGCGGACGGACAGCAGCGAGGGGCCGCAGGTCAACACCGCTTCGCTGACCGGCTTCGACTTTACAGACCTCGGGCCGATCTTTCAGGCGGCCGGCGAGAAGCTCGGTATCCGCGTCTATAAGCACGAACAGAACAGCGACGCCTTCTTCGGGCGCAGCGACAACCAGGCGCTGGCCGACGCGGGGATTCCCGCCCACACGCTCTGTGTCGCCTTTGTCTACCCGGACTACCATCAACCGGGGGATCACTGGGAGAAGATCGACTACGACAATCTGGCCCGCGTCAACCGGCTGGTGGCCCTTTC
Organism: Acidobacteriota bacterium; assembly: GCA_040380245.1. Classification (GTDB taxonomy): domain Bacteria; phylum Acidobacteriota; class Blastocatellia; order RBC074; family RBC074; genus CAIOZW01. The sequence continues at coordinate 2,222 of JBEIJP010000626.1, forward strand.
GCTGCTCGGCATCGCCGAGAACCCGCTGGCGCCGAAATGGAACGAGGCCAATCCGAAGACGGCCCGCTACGTCGAGGCCTGGAAGCGGCTGCAGGGAGGCGCCAATGGCGACCGTCCTTGAACGGGCAGGGGAGCGTGCGTCGTGCTCGGCGCGCCTCGCGGCGGTGCAGCCCCCGATCATCCCCG
>JBEIJP010000627.1:0-2401 GCA_040380245.1 Acidobacteriota bacterium
ACATAGCCCTCACTGGTGATCGATGGCTTCGCCTCGATCACCAGTCCAACGTCGCGGTACTGGATATTGTCGATCCCAGGGAAGCCGAATCCACCGGCGCCTCCCACTCCGCCAACTCCACCAACACCGCCAACCCCTCCCCCAACGCCTCCCACTCCACCAGTGCCAATGCCACCGCCCCCGCCGAGTCCCCCGCCGAAGCCTCCACCAAAGCCTCCACCAAAACCGAAGGTGGTGCCGAGCCGCACCGGCACGCTACGCCCCACTTTGGTCTGGTTCTTCTGTCCGTCGAGGGCGTGGATCTGGGCGCGATTCAACAGACGCGAGTCGCCACGGGATTGAAGCAGGCTGAGCTGCGTCGGCGGGAGCCCAATCAGAGTTCCAACTCCGTTCATAAAAGGAGTGAACGTATTCCCAAAGATCGCCCCGGATCTTGATCGGCCGACGCCTCCCAGGTTGTTGAGCGAGGCGGTCGACCCCAGGGGAAAGGTGACCGGCTCCCCCGACGTGTTGATTCGCGTTTCGGAGACGGTGAGGGGCTTGGTTACAATCTGATTTCCCAACTCCAGAAGACTGTCATGGGAGACCTCGTAGATCTCGACGTCGAGGACGACTTCATTCTTATTCTTGTCGAGACTGTCGAGAATATCCTGCACCAGTTGAAGTTCTGTCGCCGTCGCCTTGACAATCAACGTGTTCCCGCCGGGGGAGTTTGGCTGCTCGACCGAGGCGATCTGCCGCCCGGCAGGCAGCAATGCTGTCAGCGCGGTTCGGGCCTGAGCCGAGGTGAGGTTGCTGAGATAGAAGGTCTTGACCATCAAATTCTCGAACCGGGGTCGGTTGGTCGCATTGTCGGCGTAGACGAGAATCGTTCGATGATCGACCTGCTCGAACGAGAATTTGTACGTTCGAAGAAGGATGTCGAGAGCCCGCGCCACCGTCACGTCCACCAGCTCGATCGTCAGCGGCACGTCCTTGACCGATTCATCAAAGACGACGTTCAAACCGAGCTGACTTGACAGGCTTGAAATGACTTTCTTGAACTTGGTCTCATTGAAGCTGATCGATGGAACTGTATCCCGCGAGCGGGCGCGTGTCGAAAACTGAATCTCGTTGCTGGTCGGAAAGACATTCCCGATTTTGTTGGTCGTCCCAATATCCGCCCCAGCCGTCTGTGCCTTCTGAATATCGAGCATCCGCTCCATCTTGAGCCGGGCGATCTCATTGCCCTGGTCGTAGCTGAATGACTGCCGGTAGGCAGAGTAGGCGCTGGCATAATCTCCCTGCTCCGCCAGGGCGTCTCCACGCTTGACGAACATCAGCGACGCCTGTTGAAGAGCCCTCATATAGCGCAGCTTGTACTCAGGATTGTTTGGCTCCGCAGCCACGGCAAGGGCATACTGTTGAGCCGCGAGGTCCCACTGTTGCAGCGTTTCATAGCGGTTCCCTTCCCTGAAGTTCCGCTTGCCGCCTTTGACAACCGCCAATGCCGGTCCAGGCAAAAGAAGACAAATGCTCAGAATCAGGGCGCCGCTTCGTTGCCAAACAGTCGATTTTTTCATAGTTCTTCCGCCAACATTCACGATTGCCATCTTCTCTAATACTACAGACCTAACGCGACAGACCTAACGTTACAGACCTAACGCTACAAAACAAACTGGAGAATGCTCTACCGGAGCGCGCCTGCTGGAGTCCTGATCAGGATTATCCACCCGGCTTTCCACACCCTGCCCCCGCTCGTCAGTCGAGAGGTCAGGTCATCTCTTCCACGAACGTTACCCGATTGATTTCGTGCAGGGTGGTTTGACCATCAAAGACCAGCCGAAGAGCGGACTCTCTCATACTGCCGAGGCCCTCCTCACGCGCCGCGCGTCGCACCTCCGAACCTGGCTTGCGGGCAATGATGATCTCCCGGATATTGTCGGAGACTTCCAGCAACTCGTGAATGGCGGTCCGGCCGCGATACCCGGTCTGGTTGCAGGCGTCACATCCGACGCTGCGGTAGAAGGCATAGGTCCGGTACTTCTCCGGCAGGAGGCCCGCCTCCCGAAGGTCTTCATCGGTCGGCTGGTAGCGCGCCCGACAGTGGATGCAGAGCAGCCGGACCAGTCTCTGAGCCAGGACGCAATTGAGGGCCGAGACGAAGTTGTACGGCTCGACCCCCATGTTGATAAACCGGCCGATGACATCGATGACGTTGTTGGCGTGAACGGTGGTGAAGACGAGGTGACCCGTCAGCGCCGAGTTGATGGCGATCTGCGCGGTCTCAAGATCGCGAATCGCCCCAACCATGATCTTGTCTGGGTCGTGCCGAAGGACGCTGCGCAATCCCCGCGCAAAGGTCAACCCCTTCTTCTCGTTGACTTGAATCTGGGTCACGCCTCGAAGCTGATACTCCACC
>JBEIJP010000628.1:0-2396 GCA_040380245.1 Acidobacteriota bacterium
GTCAGCGCCTGGTCGCGATAGGCGCGCGCCCGGGTGGCGTCCGGCGCGGCGTCCGCCAGATCGAGCAGCCCCGAGGCGGCGATCGCGCACGCCGAGGTGTCGACCTGCGTCCGCGCCAACGGACCGCTCTCCGGCGCATCGTAATCCCACGGCGTCACGCCATTCGCCGGCGTCTGTGAGAGGTAGTAGTCCGCGTTGGCCATCGCCGTCGCGAGGTAGAGCGGCCGGCCTGTCTGCCGGTACGAGCGGGTAAAGCCGTAGAGCGACCAGGCCAGCCCCCTGCTCCAGCAGGAGTCTCCCCGGTAGCCCTGGTGGGTCGACTGGCGCAGACACTCGCCCGTCGTCACGTCGAAGAGCGCCTCGTGGGCTGTCGAGCCATCCCCGCGCACCAGCACCCGCCGCGTCGTCTCGCAGTGACGGTGGGCAATCGCCGAGAGGTGCTCGTCCCCCGTCTTCTCTGCCGCCCGAAAGATCGTGCCGACATTCATCATGATGTCGATGAAGAGCGAGGCCGGCTCGACAAACGACCGCAGATACTGGCCGCGCGCCATGAAGCGCATCGCCATGGTGCGCCCCGCCTGGTTGAGGATCGGCTCGATCCGATCGGCCGGCCCGCCCAACCCCAACCATCGCAAGTGGGTCGAGAAGAAGAGAAAGCCGAGGTCGTGCACCGCCCGATCATACTGCCGGTTCTCCAGTGGTTGCGACCGCTCGACGGCTTCCCCGATCCAGGAGGAGTCCCCGCTCGCTTCCGCGAAGAGGAACATCATTCCCGGATAGAACCCGTCACACCAGTGGGTCCATCGCTTCCGGTCCTGCCCAAACTTTCCCTGGACCGTGTACATCGGGTAGTAGTCCGCCGGGTAGGTGCGCAAGAGTTGTCGAACCTGACCCTGCGCGAAATCGAGGGCGTCGGTGAGGGTCGCGGCGGTCGCCGCCGGTGGGTGAGAAGTCAAGAGATCCATCTATCCTCCTGGAACAGGAATCGAGTAAGGCAATCGAGCCGGGCGCTCCGCTCAGCTGATCAACGGGAGGGCCCGGCCGGCGGCGGCGCTCGCCACCGCCGTCTCGACCATCTGCTGGCCCAGGCGGGACATCGCCGGCGTCAACGGCCCGACGAGTGGTTCTCCCGTCGACAGACAGTGCAAGAGATGCTCGACGGCGTTGCGATGTGGCGCCTCGACGGGATCGATCGTCACGGGATGCGCCTCCGGACGCTTGCGCGTCTGCAGGGAGACTGCCGGCGCGTAATCGTAGCTCGTGATCGTCCCCTCGCTGCCAACGATGACAAACCCGCACTTCGGTTGTGGCTGATGGGTCCACGGATCGGTGAATGTCCCCCACCGCGTCTCGAACTTCGAGAGACCACTGGCATACCTCGCCAGGGTGATGCTGTGCTCGTCGACTTCGAGCCCGTCCGGCCGGTCGACCATCGTCATGACCTCGTGCGGCGCCCGCCCGCCGTGAAACCAGCTCCCCAGGGTCACCCCATAGCCAAGGTAGTCCAGCAGGGACCCGCCTCCCTCGGCCCGTCGATAGAACCAGCTCTCAGGCTTACGCCGACGGACCTCCTCCTCGCTCACTTCGCGCTTGTCGGCGACATGGTAGAGCGGCCCGCGATTCCCCCCGTAGTAATGAACCTCGCGGACCTCGCCAATCATGCCTTCGTCGCAGAGACGCTTCGCCGTGCGGTGCGTCGGTGACCAGACGAGCGGCCAGTTGATGGCCAGCGTTCTTCCCGCACTCTCCATCGCGCGGATCATCCGATCGGCGTCGGCCAGTGAGGCCGCCATCGGCTTCTCCATCAGGACGTGCACCCCGAAGGGAGCGACCTGCTCGACCAGGGCCGCATGATGGGCCGGCGCCGGGCAAAGGATTGCCACGTCTGGCGCGGTCCGCTCCAGGCAGACTTCGACGTCTGTGAAGACCTGGTCCGGCCGAAGGGAGAAAGCACGAATCGCCTCCGCCATCCGCTCCGGCTGCCCGTCACAGATCCCCACCAGCTCGGCCGTCGGATGGTCGACCACCATCCGCAGCAGATCCCCCATATGAAAATGGTCAAAGTTGATTCCGACGATGCGCACGGTCAGTTCTCCACCAGTCGTTCAGCCTCTCTTCGCTCGTGCTTGTCACTTTTCTCACCGAGGGCGCGTTGCGCCAGCGCGATCGCGCCGCAGACGCCCGCGTCATCTCCAAGGGTCGGCGCCACGAGGTACTGATCGATCCCGGCACCAAGCGCCGGGGAGTCGAGATAGCGATTGAGGGCGGTCTGGACGTGCCGACGCACTTCACGAAAGAACCGAGCCTCGCCATACTGCCCGGCCTTGCGCACACTTCCTCCAATCAGAATCCGTCGCGGCGACAGGCAGTAGATCAGATTGGCCAGTGCGAAGGCA
>JBEIJP010000629.1:0-2392 GCA_040380245.1 Acidobacteriota bacterium
TCTTCGACTATTCCCTTGGCCGAGATTCCCCAGGTAGTCCGCCGACCGAGGCGTTCGATCGGGGAGACAGTCCTCCACGGGGTGGCACGGATCGATGCGGCTCTGTACTTGACGTGGTGACGGGTTGGACCACCCGCTACTGCTTATCAGGGGGCTTCGTCAGCGTATCGACCTGTCCCAGCAGGAGACGCCGCAGCCGCTTCGGCAGAACATAGCGGGAAGCCGTGACAATCCGATGGACGACCAGGGAAAGGTCGCCTGGTCCCTCCCAGTGCTCGCGCAACAGGTCTTCTCCGCTCTGATGAAGAAGGCGCAACAGAACCAGACCGACGAGGTAGAGATCGTCGACCTGGCCAATGAACGGAAGAAAATCAGGAAGAAAATCGAGCGGAGTCAGGACATAGGTCAATGTGCCCAGCAAGAGGGTCTTCTCAGCGATCGGGACGCGAGGATCCCACAGGAGGCGATGGAGGAGCTGCGCGAAGCGCGGAAGAAGCAGGAGGAGGTCGCGCAGCCGCGACCTTGCCGGTCCCTGTTTCCGGGGCTCCAGGGCCTGCTCAGGCTCATCTTGCCGAATCATCCGCGACGTCTCTTCCAGATCCCTTTCCAAAATAGTCCTCTGTCTGAAGTGGTTCCCCTTTGCCCTCCCCGCAGTGGTTGCTCCCCCTGGGGATTGGTGGTTAAATGCCCCTGAGTAAGAACCGTAACAACCCGGGATCCCTACCAAGGCTCCCATTTAACCACTGTGAGTATCGAGTTTCAATTGCCCTATGACTGTGGAACATTTCCCAACGGACGCCTTTCCCGAATCTCTTGAACTGACCGAGGACGGTGCGGTGCTGGTGGTTCACTGGGAGGATCGGACATCGAGCCACCACCGCCTCGATCGGCTCCGGGCCGCCTGTCCCTGCGCAATGTGCCAGGGCCATCACCCGTCCGAGAGTCTCCAGCTGCGGCCGGAGCAGTTTCCGGGTATCCAGATCACGGACCTCGCTCCGGTGGGAAGGTACGCCTATCACATCGTCTGGAGCGATGGGCACGACACGGGCATCTATACCCTGCGGATGTTGCGGGAACTTGGACAATCCATCCCCTGATCCCCCCAGATTCGCGGAGTGTCTCCCGGGTTCCGTCGCTTCCCATTGATCCCAAACTCGCAGTCAGCAGAAAGCGCCCGACATGACCAACGCAAAGACGAGATCGATCTCCCGCCGCCAGTGGCTCGCCACGGCTGGCACAGCAGCCCTGGCCGCTCCGTGGATCAGCGGCTGCAAGCAGTCCTCCCCGAACACGACACCTGCCTCGGCGACTCCACCGGAGGTACGGCTTCGCGAATTTGAACCGAAGAGTATGCTCCACGTGCCCGAAACGAGGGTCGAGCGGGCACGGTTCCCGGTGATCGATTACCATACCCACCTCTCGTTTGTGAACCGCAAGGCGACCCCGGAGAAGGCCAATTTTCGGGCGAAGCGGGAGGAGGTTCTGGCGGTCATGGACCGCAAGAACGTGCGGATGATGGTCAATCTGACCGGCGGGTACGGCGCCGCGCTGAAGGAGACCCTCGATTACTGGCAGAAGCCAGCGCCAGATCGATTCTCTGTCTTTACCGAACCCTGGTTCAACCGGCTGCGCGAAGCCAACTATCCAGCATTTCAAGCCGAGCAGATCGAGCAGGCGAAGCGGCTGGGAGCGCGCGGCATCAAGGTCCTCAAGACGCTCGGGCTCTACCTGCGCGAAGAGATCACCACGGGGGCCCTGGTCAAGGTGGACGACCCCCGCTTCGACCCGATGTGGGAGGCCGCCGGCGGGGTCGGCCTCGCGGTCGCCATTCACACCTCGGATCCGGAGGCCTTCTTCCTCCCGACGGACCGTTTCAATGAGCGCTACGAAGAGTTGAGCGCGCACCCTGACTGGTCATTCCACGGCCAAGACTTTCCCTCGAATCGCGAGCTGCAGGAGGCGCGGTTGCGGGTAGTCGCGCGCCACCCCAAGACACAGTTCGTCCTGCTCCACGTCGGCAACGCGGAGGATCTCGGCTGGGTCAGTGAATGGCTCGACCGGTACCCCAACACCCACGTCGAGATCGGGGCTCGGATCGGCGAGCTCGGTCGTCAGCCGCGCCTTGCCCGGCGCTTCTTCGACAAGTACCAGGACCGGATCCTCTTTGGAACCGATGCCGTTCCCCAGGGTGTCGAGACGCCACAGCAACTCTTCGGTGATCAACTCTACGAAATCTACTACCGGTTCCTCGAGACGGAGGACGAGTATTTCGATTATGCCCCGGCGAGCGTTCCCCCACAGGGCCGCTGGCGGATCTATGGACTCGGCCTGCCGGAGACGATCCTGCGCAAAGTCTATTATCAAAATGCCGAGCGGCTTCTGCGGCTACCCA
>JBEIJP010000630.1:0-2388 GCA_040380245.1 Acidobacteriota bacterium
GTGCTCAATCCCACCGTATGCGGCGTTCCTTCAGAACGCCTGAATGGTTTCCCACGGATACCCAGGGTTGCACCCTGGGCTGGTATGCACCGCCCCTTCGGGGCGGAAGCTGATCCGACACTCTTGCCCGACTCTCACGTCAACAGACCTTGGTCCAACAAGGAGAGGTTTGTCTTTGGGCTTGTTCGGGTGCGGGTCCGATCTCTGTTTTGTCAACCCGAATCGATCAATATCGACTTTGCCAAAGCCCTGACTGCGGCCCCTCTGCCAAACTTCATGTCTTGCCGCCGTCAAGCAGATGAGGTACTTTCTCGATACGTGAGCAGCCGCATCGCTCCGCGGATCGTATCGAACTATCGAACTATCGAACTAATGAACGGTTGGTGCATCGAGGTGGACCGACCCACTGACGCGAGCCCGACCTGACGCTCATTCGAGAGATTGTTCCATCGAATGATCTCTGGGGAGAGAATTTCCCAACTCCTCACTCCACCTGCACTGCTCCATCCAGGCGCTTCGGAGAGCAGAGCGGAAGCGCACCCGTCAACCTTACCCGGCGACCAGGCAGCATCGGCCAGCTCCGCGAGGAAAAGAATGATCAAGAACGAGTGGAAGTGCAGATTGTCCATCCTGCTACTCTTGACGGCTTGCGGTGAGCCGCTGGCGGGTCGAGTCAACGGGCAGGGGCCAGTGCCCGGACGCCCGGCGACGGAACGGAGCCGGATCCGTCCGTTTCGCTGGGAGGCGGGACTGACCGTTGGACCGGTCGAGGCGACGACGGTGGCCGGGAGGAGGATCCAATCGTCCACCAAACTGAAGGTGGAGTGGCGACCGATCACCAGCATCACCATCGATCATTACGAGATCGAAGCGACCGAGTCGATCGGATCGACCCGCGTCCAGGTCTCGACAAAGACGACCCCGGCGACGTTGACCGAATTGAAGTCCGGGACGCCCTACGACGTCTCGGTCAAAGCCTGCCACGACCTCGACTGCCGCTACTCAGTCCAGTCCGTGGCCGCCACCGGGACCACATCCGAGGAGTACTGGCAGGTTCAGGGGACCGGCAACAGCTACACGACAGCGAACAAGGTGGTTGTGGATGGGAACATTGGGGCACACGCTTTTCTCTATGGCAGCTGGGCGGGATCGGAGTTGGCCGGTCGGGTGCGTCTCTACTACAACCCACTGAGCAACTCTGAGAAAGGGGCGAAGCCTGCGTTAACGCCAGCGGCGGCGACGGGTATCAGTACTGTCAACCTCTTCAACGCCTCCAGCGGCTTTGGCCTGCTCACCCCCTGCTCGCAGCCCCCTCCGGGCCAGCCGGCGCCCAACTGTCCGGGGACTGGCCCCGTGAGGAACCTGGCGCTCTTCCAGGCGGTTCCGATGATGGGATATGTCCGATTCTACTTCGAGGCGAACGGGACGGATCAGAAGAATCGGATCTTGCAGATCGACAGTCAGGATGGATACCTCGGGCGTGATTTCAACCGCGGCAGTCGCACCATCTGCCAGACGATCAGTGATTACGCGATCGGGGGCGAATGTCAGGCACGAGTGGCAATCGGCGTCGAAGGAGACGCGGTCGAGGGGAATCCTGGCGTCAGAAACGTCCGTCAATTCAAGATTCTCGTTCCTACCCTCGATCCAACGCTCGAAGGGCGCTGGGATGGCGCGGCTGGCACAGCCATGGTCCTGACCCTCAACCCGAGCAATCAGGCCTGCTCCAACTACACCGTGACCCAAGGCTACGCGATCTGGAACGGCTCCCGCTGGGAGCTGCAGTACGCGGCGAATGGGTGCCCCAAGCTCTTCGAGCAGATGCAGGCCCCCAACCCGGTTCACCTGGGCGGCGCGCGGTATAAGCTCTACTACAACAATACGACGAACCGTCTGGGCGTGCCCGCCAGTCCGCTGACCGACATCAAGCTGATGAAGGTCTTCTATGCCGATGGTGGGCTGACGGGGAGTCCGACAACGATCGATTTCGAGGACTGGGAACCGACGGCAAAGGCGCGGAATCTCGTGCTCCTGTGGCCGGACGGGAGCATTGTCAATGATGACAACGAAAGCCGCTTCGACGATCACGTGACGCTCATGCCGACTCGTGATCCGTCATTCCAGATCATCTATACCAACATGTCGACCCCGCAGGCCGCTCCGTTCATTGGCATGGCAGTGCTGGTCAATCCCTAACCTGGCGCGATCAGGAGGACCGCCGATGATCTCTGGGAAAACCCGACATGTGGTGAGCGGGATTCGGCGATGGCGCACGCAGAAGACAGGCGGGCCAGAGGTCCGCGCACCCAGGATCGGCGTTCCCTCTCCCCCTTCCCCCCTTTGCGTCTTCGGTGCGCCGGGAAAAGCCGGCCAGATCTGATTGGGTGA